>NZ_JAVRFI010000014.1:0-188363 GCF_031845785.1 Streptomyces hesseae | reverse complement strand
GTGACCTGGGTCACCGCGCCCGCCCCTCCCGCTTCCTCCCGCCCCCTATTCCCCGATGAAGGAAATGTGACATCATCCAAAACTTAATTATTGAACTTGCAAGTACTGATTAGGCCCACCTAACCTGAAGCCCTCGTCGTTTCCCCGTCCCCGATACGACCCGATACGAGGAGCCCCACCCATGTCCCCCACGCCCACCGCCGCATCCCCGACGGCCGGCGCACGCACCCCGGCCACGGCCGGGACCACGCTCTCCGCGCGCCTCGACGCCGCCCGTCCGTACGCCCTGTCGCTCTTCCGCGTCGTCGTCGGCCTGCTCTTCGCCTGCCACGGCGCCGCGTCGCTCTTCGGCATCCTCGGCGGAGCCGCGGGCAGCCACGGCGGCACGATCCCGGCCGGCACCTGGCCGGGCTGGTACGCCGCGGTGATCCAGCTGGTGGCGGGCGTGCTCGTACTGCTGGGCGCCGGCACCCGCAGCGCCGCCTTCATCGCCTCGGGCTCGATGGCGTACGCGTACTTCGACGTCCACCAGAGCATGGCCCTGTGGCCGATACAGAACGGCGGCGAGGCCTCCGCGATGTTCGCCTGGGCCTTCCTGCTGCTGGTCTTCACCGGCCCGGGCGCGCTGTCGGTGGACCGGTTCCTCGGTCGCGGCAAGCGGAACTGAGCAGGTCCGGGCAGTACCGGATACATCCCGACATATCCGTGGGGTGCGTGATGCGAACAACATCACGCACCCCGCGCTCATTTCCCGCCGCTTTCAGGCGTACGCTGTACGGTTGTCAAGGCCGCCCCTGCCGCTCCCCTGCGACGTCGCGGCGGGGGACCGTACCGGGAGATCAGGACGTGCTGGAGCAGTTGGGGGCCTTGGCCGGAACCCCTTGGATATACGTAATCGTGGGCTTGTCCGTCCTCTTGGACGTTTTCCTCCCCGTGCTGCCCAGCGGGGTGCTGGTGATCGCTGCCGCGACCGCCGCGGCGGGTTCGGCCGCGGGCGCGGTGGGTGAAGCCGCCCAGGCCCACGCGGGCTTCGCCGACATGTTCCCGCTGGTGCTGTGCGCCGCCACGGCCTCGGTGATGGGCGACATGGTCGCCTACCGCCTCGCCTGGCGCGGCGGCGACCGCTTCGACCGCGCGATCGCCCGGTCCCGCCGCCTCACCGCCGCCCAGGCCAAGCTGGGCACGGCCCTGCTGCGCGGCGGCGGCCCGCTCGTGGTGCTCGCCCGCTTCGCGCCCGCCGGCCGCTCGGTGGTCAGCCTCGGCGCGGGCGTGATGCACCGCCGGGTGGCCGAATTCCTCCCCTGGTCCGCGCTGGCGGGCCTGACCTGGGCGGCGTACAGCGTGAGCCTGGGCTACTTCGGCGGCCAGTGGCTGGGCGCGAGCTGGCTCAGCACGGCGGTGTCGGTGTTCGCGCTGTTCCTGGCGGGCTCCGGGGCGGTCTACCTCATGCGCCGGCCGGAGGAGCCGGAGGCGCAGGCCTCGTAACGAGGCCTCTCAGCGCCCGCCCGCACTCCCGCCCGTACGCCCGCTGGACGATCCGCACGAGCGGCCCGGCGGCACGGGTGAACCAGCGCGCGGGCCTGCTGAAGGCGAGGACGGTCAGCGTCACCCACCCGTCCTCGTCGATCGCCACGACGAACGCCTCCTCCCCGCACTCCGGGTGCCCGGGCAGCGTCCCGTAGGCGAATCCGGCCGTCGTCTCCTCCCGTACGACCCGGACCACGGCGCACTCCCCCGACAGCCGCAGCGGCCCGAAGCCGATCGCGGGCCGGACCCGGACGCCGGGCGCGACCGCCGGGGTGCCGGCGGGGATGCGGACCCCGGTCATCGCGCGGTGCATCCGCCAGTCGAGCACGGCCTCGGCGGCGGTCCGGAAGACGGCGCGGCCCCGGCCGAGGCGCGTGGTGACGCGCAGGTGGTGGTAGCCGGCGGGCAGCGGGGTACGGGCCGTGGCGCCGACCTCGGCGTAGGTGAACGGGGTGGTCGCGGTCGTCACGGCGCCAGTATGCGCGACGGCCCGGCTCCGTGGTGTGGCGGAGCCGGGCCGCGTGCGTTCGACTACGCGACTACGCGATTACACGACTAGCGACGTCGGGTCAGCGGACGATCTTGGTGAGACCCTTGTCGAGCGAGCCGGCCTTCAGGCCGTTCGCCCAGAGCTGGTTGACCCGGTTGCGCTCGGTGGTGTTCGGGTAGGGGTTGGTGCAGGACGGGCCGGGGCCGCCACCGGACATCAGCTCGCTGCACGGGCCGGAGTAGTGGTCCGGCAGACCGAGGACGTGGCCGGTCTCGTGCGTGGTGACGCGAGTGGAGTCGTACTGCTCGTTCTGCTGGTAGTCGAGGAAGACATAGCCACGACCGTGCCCGTCGGTGCTGGCGTACGAACCGCGGGAGTCGTTGCCCTCGTAGTATCTGAAGTCGGCGTTGGAGCCGGCGCGCAGCTGAACGTTCCGGACGGAGCTGTTCCAGATCTGGGCGCTGTTGGCTATCTCCTGCGCGAAGCTCGGCGCGCTGCTCGGGTCGTAGGTGACCGTGACCGTGCTCAGGCCCGGGCTGGCGGCCTGCTTGGCCTTCGCGGACTTCATGACGGCGTCGAAGAACGCCTTGTTGTTGGCCTCCTCGGCCGCCGAGCCGACGTAGGCGGACCGCGACGCGACCGTGCTGGCCTGCGAGGAGCTGTGATCCACCGCCACCGCCGGTCCGGCGGTCATCGTGGCGGCGAGGCCGAGGCCGAGCGCGGCCGACAGCACCATCGTGGAGCGCTTCATGTGGGGGACTCCATTCATGCCGAGAACCCGCTTCGGCCGTCACGAGGTGGGACGTGACGACAGGGGTTCACCGGGTGAACTCTTGTTCCCCTTGAGTCTCTGACGAGTTATCAATGGTGCGGATGATGCCAGTTGGCCATAACGCCATCCAATCGCCTATCCTCCGCCACCCTCGCCACACCAACCCGTTCAACTGCCCATATGCGTCCGGGATGTGTCTGGTGTGACGTACGGGGCGCGGATATGCTCCCTCTCGTGGAGCTTGAGGTCAGGCACCTCCGTGCACTTTGCGCCATCGCGGACACCGGGAGCGTACGGAAGGCCGCGTTGCAGCTGGGCATGACCCAGCCCTCGCTCACCACGCAGCTCCGCCGCATCGAAGGCACCATCGGCGGGCTGCTGTTCACCCGGGGACAGACCGGAAGTCGCCCCACGCCGCTCGGCCACTCCGTCCTGTCCCGGGCCCGGCCGATCATCGCGGAGATGTCGGCGCTCGTCACCGCGGCACGGGAGGCCGCCGTCGGCGTCGGGGGCCTGCGGCTGCGCATCGGCAGCATCGGCAGCCGGGCGGTGACGGGCTGGCTGCGCCGGATCCACCAGCGGCTGCCGGACACCGATACGACCATTCATATAGAGGTGTCCTCGAACACCCTGCTCCAGCTCCTCGCGACCAATCAGCTGGACGTCGCGTTCGTCCACGAGGCCGCGGGCTTCCCCCTCCACATCCCGGCGGGGGTGGAGCGGCGCGTCCTGATCGCCGGCGAGCCGCGCTTCGTCTCCCTGTCGGCCGCGCACCCGGCGGCGGCCCGGCCGCTGGTCCGCCTCGCCGAGCTCGCCCACGACGCCTGGATCGTCGACCCGACGGCGGACGAGGAGGCCGCGGCCCTGCGCCGGGTCTTCACGGCCACCGGCCTGGACCCCCGCCTCGTCCACGTCCGCGACAACACCACGGCCGCCGACCTCGTCGCCTCCGGCGAGGCCGTACGCCCCTGCCAGCCCACCGCCGACCCGGCCCCCGGCACGGTCATCCGCCCCCTGACCGGCGACCCCCTCACCGCCCAGCTCGCCCTGGCCTCCCGCCACGGCTCCTTACCCCTCCGGGAACTGGACGCGCTCTACGGCGACTTGATGGACGCCTACGTGGCCGTCGCCGGGGCCAACCCCACCTACCGCGCCTGGCTGGACCGCAACGGCAGTCCGTTGCTGCCGTCGGTGGGGAGTCACTGAGGGACGGACACGGCTCAGCCGCCCGGCGTCGCCAGCCCGTAGCACCCGAACCGCCACCCGGCCCGAAGCCGCCCGGCGGCGGCTCTGGCATCCTGCGCCTCATGCCGCACGACAGCCCCCCCCACCTCACCCAGATAGCCGGCCCCCACGACGTCGCTCCCGGACTCCGGGAAGAGCTCATCGGCTGCTGGATCGACGTCACCAACGCCGGCGGCGCCGCGGGGTTCCCGTTCCCGCCGGTCGGGCAGGGCGACGTCGCTCCCGTCATGGACGAGCTCCTCGGCCGGCTCGACCCGCGGAGCGGCCGGCTCCTCGTCGCCCGGGTCGACGGTGAGCTCGCCGGATGGGTCGTCCTCAAGCGCGATCCCTACCGGCTCGTCGGGCACTGGGGCACCATCCATCACCTCCAGACCCACCCCGCCTTCCGCGGTCGCGGCATCGGTTCCGCCCTAGTCCACGAGCTCCGGAGGATCGCCCGTGACGAGCTCGGGCTGGAGCAGCTGCGGCTGGCGGCCCGGGGCGGCGAGGGGCTGGAGGAGTTCTACGGCCGGCTGGGCTGGCGCGAGGTCGGCCGGTGGCCCGAGGCCCTCCGGTTCGCGCCCGATGACACCCGCGACGAGATCCTCATGGTCCTCGCCCCGCTCTGAGCCCGGCCCGCTCCGACAGCGAAGGCCCCCAGACTTGATCGACTGGGGGCCTTGGTACTGGTGGGCAGGGACGGGGCGGGGCCTTTCTGATTCGTTGCAGGCCCTTGTAGGGGCCTGGCGTGCCGTGAGCGGGCACAGTGGTCCTACAGCTTGGTCATCTTCGCGTACGGGCTCAGGATCCGGATTTCCGCGGAGCTGAAATCCACGAGCGCCGCGATTCCGTCCTCGATGCCGGTCACCCGGCCGAGTCCGTACATGTCGTGGGTGACCTGGTCACCCACGGCGAAGTGCTTCGGAGCCGGCGTGACCGGCTCCTTGAAGGGGCTGGTAGGCAAATGACGCTTCGGTGCAGCAGGCTTAGTCATCGTCCCCAGTATGCGCCCCCGACGGGCTCAGCCCCAGCGCGGCGGCAGCCCGCTCCCCTCAGCCGGGCCGGGCGGTGCCGCTCGGGCGCCGTCCCCGTCGGTGTCATCCGGGGATGCCGAAGGCCCCCAGTCATGATCGACTGGGGGCCTTCGCAAGGGTGGGCACAGACGGATTTGAACCGCCGACATCCGCTTTGTAAGAGCGGCGCTCTACCGCTGAGCTATGCGCCCGGGCACGAAATGGCAGCTTACCTTGCCCCACCCCGGTCCTCGCAAACCCATGGCGTACGGGGGTTAACCCCACCCCCGATCCGGTAGAGAGCGGGATCCCGGAGGCAGTGGCTCCGTACTTACGATCAAGGAGTCAACAGCGAGCCCGTCTCGTACACGACCTCCCGCACCGCCCCTCCGCACCGACCTTGGAGACAGCCCATGAATGCCCGCGTCCGACGCGCCGTCCGCGTATCAGCCCTCGCCGGTGGGGCCCTCGTCGCCGCGACGGTCCTCACCGGGTGCGGTACGGCCAACGCGGAGGACGCCACGCCCGAGGACCGGACGTTCTCGATCAGCGGGAAGCAGCTCACGGTCGACTCCGACAACTCCGCGATCGAGCTCGTGCCCGTCGCCAAGGACGGCAAGGACATCAAGGTCACCCGGTGGTTCGACGGGTGGACGCTGGGCGGGTCGGCCGGGGTGTCGTGGGAGATGCGGGGGGACACCCTGAAGCTGCGGCTGAAGTGCAGCGGCATCAGCGTGGGCTGCGAGGCCAAGCACCGGATCGAGGTACCGCGCGGCGTCTCCGTCAAGGTCGACGACTCCAATGGTGAGATCAAGGCAAGCGGCTTCGAGACCCCGCTGACGCTCACGAGCGGCAACGGCCGCATCGACGTCCGCGACTCCAACGGCGCCCTGGAGCTGGAGACTTCCAACGGCGAGATCATCGCCGACGGCGTCGGCGCGCCGAGGGTCAAGGCCAGGTCCTCCAACGGGCGGATAGCGATCAGCGCGACGAAGGCCCCCGAAAGCATCGACGCCGAGACCGACAACGGCGGCATCCGCGTCACCCTCCCCCGTACCGGCTACAAGGTCGACGCCCGCAGCGACTCCGGCGGCGCCAAGGTCGGCGTCCCCCGCGACGACGCCTCCGGGCACTCGGTCCGCGCGCACAGCTCCAACGGCGAGGTCGACATCCGCGCCGTCGGCTGACCGGCCCGTGTGCTCGCTCCGGCCGGGTGGGAGAATGGCACCCGGGCCTGGGGCGATCCATCGGGAGAGGGCAAGTGACGGCGACGTTCTCGCGTACGGTGACGGCTGCGGCCCGTGAGGCCCTCGCGCTGGCACTGCTGCCACTCCCCCTGATCGCCGCGGCCGTGGCGTTCGCGCCCGCCGCCTTCACCGGCGGTGGCGGTGGCACCCGCCGCTGGGGCTGGGGGCGCGGCGACGGCCGCCGCGAGGAGGCGCAGGCCGCGAAGGACGCGGCGGCCGCCGCCTTCTACGAGCTGGACACCGCCCAGCGCGAGCTGCGGATCACCATCGAGACGATCACGGCCGTCGACTCCTCCCCCGCCGCCCGCAAGGCGGCCGCCGACTTCGAGGAGTTCGGCCGGCGCATCGACGAGGCCTCGGCCGCCTATATCGCCACCGTCGACTCCCACGACCTCGACCGCGACGACCTGGAGTCCTCGGCCGCCTCCCGCGCCCGGGGCGAGCTGACCCGCGCCAAGGACGAGCTCGTCCGGGTCAAGGACGACCTGGAGCGGTTCGGGCAGAGCCTTGCCCCCCTCCTGACCAGGGCCGAGAGCCAGCTCGCACAGGTCGCGCCCGCCGTGGAACGGGCCCGGCAGGGGCTGCGCGCGGCGAGCGAGGCGCTGGACGGCGCCCGGGGGGCGGGCCTGCGCGCCGACGACCTGGCCGCCCGGCTGGCCGCGCTCGGCCCCGAGCTCACCAAGCTCAACGAGGGCGCCGGACGCCACGGCGTCCAGGGGACCGTCCAGCGCGCCGAGGACGTACGGCGGGAGGCCGAAGCCATCCGCGACGAGGCCGAACGGCTGCCGCAACGGGCCGCCGACCTCGACAAACGGCTCGTCTCCCTGCGCACCCGCGCCCAGGCGCTGACCACCCGGGCGGAGGGCGTCGGCCCGGTCCTCAGCGAGCTGCGCCGCCGCTACAGCGCGGCCTGCTGGCAGGACCTCCAGCGGGTGCCCGACGACACCCGGCAGGCCGTCGCCGCGGCCGAGGCGAAGCTCGCGGACGCCCGTACCGCCCGGGACGAGCAGCGCTGGGCGGACGCCACCGCGCTGCTGGCCACCACGCGCGCGCTGCTCAACACCACCGACGAGGGGATCACCGCCGCCGGCGACCGGCTGCGGCGGCTGGACGAGGTGGCCTTCGACCACGGCAAGGAGGTCGAACGCACCCGCTTCGCCCTCCGGGACGCCCAGCGCCTGGCGATGGACGGCCGCAGCACCCCCGACCCCCGGCACGCCCGCCCCCTCGACGACGCGGTGGCCCGGCTGGAGCGGGCGGTCGACGGGCTGGAGGGCCGGCATCCGGACTGGTGGCACTTCCTGACCGAGACGGAGGCCGTGCGGGACACCGCCGCCCGGGTCGTCCAGGAGATCCGCGACGAGCGGGGCCGCGGCGAGAACCGCTGACCTATGCTGCCCGCATGCCTCGTTACGAATACCGCTGCAAGTCCTGCGGCGACACCTTCGAGCTGACCCGCCCCATGGCCGAGTCCGCCGCCCCGGCCACCTGCCCCGGCGGGCACACGGACACCGTCAAGCTGCTGTCGACCGTCGCCATGACCGGTTCGGCCGCCCCCTCGGCCGCCCCGCGCGCAGGCGGTGGCGGCGGGTGCTGCGGGGGCGGCTGCTGCGGCTGACGGCCGCACAGGGCGAACGGTCAGCCGACCTTACGCGCCAGCGTCAGCCCGTCCGCGACCGTGAGCATCACCGACTCCATCCGCTTGTCCGCGAGCGCGTGCGCGTTGAACTCCCGTACGGCCGCCCCCGGTCCGTCGGTGACAGTCGGGTCGACGACCGAGCCGAAGAACAGGACGTTGTCCACGACGATCAGCCCGCCCGGGCGGAGCCGGGGCACCAGCTCCTCCCAGTAGGCGATGTAGCCGTCCTTGTTCGCGTCGAGGAAGGCGAGGTCGATGTGCGGCTCGGCGGGCAGGGCGCGCAGCGAGTCCAGCGCGGGGGCGATCCGCAGGTCGATCCGGTCGGCGACCCCGGCCTCGGCCCACGCCTTCGGGGCGGGGGCCGTCCACTCCTCCGAGATGTCCAGGGCGATCAGCCTGCCGTCGGCGGGCAGCGCCCGGGCCATGGCGAGGGCCGACAGCCCGGTGAACGTGCCGACCTCCACGATGTGCCGGGCGCCCGTGAGCCGGACGAGAAACGCCAGCAGCGACGCCTGCTCCTCGGCCACCTGTTTGATCGCGTCGCCGGGGAAGAGCGCGCGGGTGGAGGCGACCAGGGCCTGCTGGACGGGGTCGAGCGGCGGATTGTGGGCCAGGACGTACGTGTAGAGCTCGGCGGTGAGCGGAGGGCTCTTGGTCTCGGACACGCGATCTCCTCGGCTGTGAAACGTGGTTGTACCACCCGGTGACGCGCCCCCGAGACTAGCGCTCCCGCCGCCGCCCTCCCAGGAACGCCCGGACGATCTCCTCCCCCGCCGCGACCCCCCGGGTCTCCAGCGCGGTGACGTGCGGCGCGCTCCAGCCCACGTCGGACAGCTCGCCATGACCCGGCCGCCAGGCGCGGTCGGCGGCCAGCAGCAGATCGGCGTCCAGCAGCGAGTCCCCGGCGGCGAGCACCTCGGCCGCCCCGGTGCGCCGGGCCACCTCCGCGACGGCCGCGCTCTTGGTGAGCGGCTTCGGCACGGCGTAGACCTTGCGGCCCTGGAGCGAGACCGTCCAGCCCCGCTCGCCGGCCCAGTCCGTCAGCTCCTTGAGCCAGCCGGCGGGCAGCAGCGGCCGGTCGACGACGAGGTAGGCGAAGAGGTCCGCCGCCGTACGCGCCTTGAGCAGCCACGCCGGGTCGGCTACGCGCAGCAGGTGCGCGTGGACCTCGGCGAGCGTGGCGCACTCGGCGGCCAGTGCCCGGCCCACCCGGGCCCGCCATTCGGCGTCGGGCTCGCCCGCCACCAGCAGCTCGCCGCCGTTGGCGCAGATCGCGAACTCCGGCGCGGGGCCGGGCAGCCGGATCCGCTCGTACTGCTCGCGGGTGCGGGTGGTGGTGGGGACGAACGTGACCGTACGGGCCAGCTCGGCGAGGAGCCCGGCGGCCGTCTCCGTCATATAGGACAGCGGTCTGCTCTCGTATGTCTCCACGCACAGCAGGCGCGGGGCCTCGGCGTCCGGCATGGACAGGCTCAGCGCGGAGGTGGAGTAGATCAGGGTGCGGTCGAGGTCGCTGGCGACGAGCACGGTCATTACGCGGCGACCGCCTTGCCGTCGGCGCCGGTGGCGCAGCGGGTGTAGCGGGGGTGGATCAGGCCGACGCAGCGGTACGGCAGGCCGTCCACCTCCTCCACCGGTACCCCGCGCTGTTCGGCCAGGAGCCGTACGTGGTCCAGGTCGGCGCCCGCGCCGCGTGCGGCGAGGACCTTCCAGGGCACGCGGCGCAGCAGGACGCGCGTGGTCTCGCCGACGCCCGGCTTGACGAGGTTGACGTCGTGGATGCCGTACTCCTCGCTGATCCGCTCGACGGCCGCCCAGCCGGCCCAGGTGGCGGTGCGGTCGGCGGCCGCGAGCTCCTTGGCGGCGCGGGTCACGTCGTCCTGGAGGCCGGGGTCGGCGAAGCGCGCGGCGACGGTGTCGACGAAGGCCCGGGAGACGTCGGTACCGGCGAGTTCGCGGTAGAACTTCGCGCCGTGGAAGTCGTCCGGCCCGACGAGGTCGTCGCGGAGCACGGTGCGGGAGATCAGGCCCGAGACGGTGGAGTTGAGGCAGGCGGAGGGGATGAGGAAGTCGTCGCGGGTGCCGTAGGTGGTCACGCAGTGGCCGGGGTCGGCGAGTACGGCCAGGCGCGGGTCGAAGCCGGGGAAGTCTTTCAGGGCTTCGGCGAGTTCGCGGGTGATGGCGCCCTTGCCTGTCCAACCGTCGACGAAGACGACGTCGGCCGGGTCGTGGTGCTCGGCCAGCCAGCGCAGGGCGTTGGTGTCGATGCCCTTGCCGCGCACGATGGAGACGGCGTAGTGCGGCAGGTCCAGCCCGTGGGCGTACCGGGCCCAGCGGCGCATCAGCACGCCCACGGGCGTACCGGCGCGGGCCAGCGACACCAGGACCGGCCGGGGCGAGCGTTCGGCCAGTACGGTCTCGGTGACCGTGCCGACGGCGAGCGCGATCCGGTGCGCGGAGGCGTCGAGGGCGGAGTGGTAGAGCGCCTGGTAGCGCTCGTCGGGCTGGTACTCCACGGGCAGCGACTCGGCGTAGTGCGCGCCGCCGCTCTGGATGGCCTCCTCCCGCTCCTCGGTGGGCGCCTCCAGCCGTACGGAGGAGAGGTCCTGAAGCAGCCAGCCGACGTCCTCGGGGTCGTACGAGGAGAACGCGGGGCCGCGGAGGGGGTCGGGCATGGGGGGAGCCTGTCGTTCGGGTACGTACGAGGGGATGGCGGCCAGTACCACGTGCGGGGTGTGGCCGGCGAGCCGGTCCAGGAGGCCGCCGGGGGCGTGGAGGGCGGGGGTGTCGGCGGTGGAGTCGACGACGGCGACGACGGCGTCGAAGTCGCCACCCGCGACGTTGTAGGCGTAGCGGGGGCCGGGGCCGTCGGTGGGGGCGTCGTGGGCGGGGAAGGTGATGCGGGAGCGGATCGCGTAGCCGGGGTCGTCGACGGGGAGGACGGGTGAGCGGGTGGTGGTCGAGAACCGGACCTCTTCGAAGGCGCCCTCGTTCTCCAGCGCCTGCGCGAGGCGCAGGGGGGCGTACATCAGCTCCTCGGTGCCGAGGACGAGGACGCGCCGCACTCCCTGCGGGAGGGCTCCACCGATGCGGGCCGCCATGTCGGGCAGGGCGGCCTCCAGACGCGCCCGGTGTGCGGGCGTGAAGCCGTGCCGGCCGCCGTCGGGCAGGCCGGCGGGCCAGCCGAGCTCGACGCGGGTCGGTGCGGGGGTCCGGGGGCTCGCCCCCGGGAAACTGGGGGCACCTCCCAGCGGTAGCTGGGGGAGAAAGGGCGGGGCTGGGGCTTCCCCCTCGTACCGCTCCACAAGCTCCCGCCCCCGTTCCAGCACCCCCTCCGGGAGGGACACCGTCCCCGACGCCA
This sequence comes from Streptomyces hesseae, assembly GCF_031845785.1. Taxonomy (NCBI): domain Bacteria; kingdom Bacillati; phylum Actinomycetota; class Actinomycetes; order Kitasatosporales; family Streptomycetaceae; genus Streptomyces; species Streptomyces hesseae. The sequence continues at coordinate 177,090 of NZ_JAVRFI010000014.1, read as the reverse complement.
GCGCGACGAGCTCCACCCGCGCGCCGAGTTCCGCCGCGAAGGCGTCCAGCCGCGCCCGGTCGTCGCCCGACCGCATGTCGACCAGCGCCACCACCACATACCGCTCACGCGGAAAGCGCGCGTGCAGAGCCGCCACGGTGTTCAGCACCGTGCGCCCCGTCGAGAACTCGTCGTCGACGAGGACGAGCGGGCCGTCGCCCGCGAAGAACGCCGGGTCCTCCGGGAGCAGCAGATGCGACGTGGCGTGGCTGTGCTCCTCCTCGAAGCCGCCCACGGAGGCGATCCCGGGCACGGCGCGCCGTGTCGAGTGGAGGTAGGGGGCGAGGCCGAGGCCGTCGGCGACCGCGTGGCCCAGGCCCGTGGCCGTCTCGGCGTAGCCGAGGACGACGGCACGGGCGGCGTCCGCGTCACCCAGCAGGGCCCGGACCCGGCGGCCGAGGCCGGCCCCCGCCTCGTACACCGCGGCCGGCGACGCCGGGACGTGCTTGCCCAGCACGTTGGAGACCAGCAGATGCGCCCGCTTGGGGTTGCGCCGCAGGGCCAGCCCCAGCAACTCCGGCAGCCGGGTGTCGCCTTCCAGCGCCACGCCCAGCCGGTCCGCGACCCACTGTCCCGACCAGATCAATTCTTCCGCGCCTTTCACGTGATTCATCTGATTCATGCGCTCTGCAACCCCGCCGACAGCAGCTCCACGAAGCTGACGTCCTCCCGTGCGACGCCGAACACCTCGGCGCGCAGCATGGTCCGCTCGGCCCAGGCGCGGTGCGGCTTCACTTCGTTCATCTTGTTCGTATAGGCGGAGCGCAGGACTCCGCCGCCGTCGCGGTCGGGCCGCAGGATGTCGCGCGCGTCGCTGTACTCCTCGTGGCTGACGACGGAGAGGGCGTGGACGGGGGCGACGTGCGAGGGGTGGATGCAGGTCTTGCCCTGGAGGCCGTTGGCGCGGTCGAGGTGGATCTCGCGCAGGAGGCCGTCCATGTCGTGCTCGATGAGGGCCGTGCGCAGCGCCTCGGCGGGGCCGGCGAAGGGGCTGCGGCGCAGCTGGGGCTTGAACATCCGCTCGGGCTGCGGGAAGTACTCCCAGACCGGGCCGGTGACGGTGAAGCCGCTGCCGTCGGCGCGGCCGAGGACGTTGACGACGTCGCCTATGACGGAGGCGACGAGCTGGACGTCGTAGGCGGTCATGTCGGGGGCGCGGCGCAGCCCGTAGGCGGAGCAGAAGTCGGTGACGCCGAGCCGCACGGCGAGGACGCGGTCGCGGTACTTCTCGACGGTTCTGGCGATGCCCGTCAGCATCTCGGTGCGGCTCTCCAGGTGGAGCAGTTCGGGTGATTCCAGGACGGGCATGGCGAAGAGCCGCCGTCCGGAGGCTTCTTCGGCGGCGGTCAGCTCCTCCAGGAACGGAAGCCCGCGCTCCTCGGTGAACTTCGGCAGTACGAATCCGGACAGCAACCGGCCCGCCGGGCCGAGGCGGCGGACGAGATCCCCGATCTGGCCGGGCTCGCGGACGCGGACGAACAGCAGAGGGAGGTCCTCCTCGGCCCCCGCGAGCTCGGTGAGCTGCCGGACGAGGTTCTCCTCGGCGCCGGTGACGTCCGCGTCGTCGATGGAGTCCTCCAGGCACAGCACCATGGACACCACTCCGCGCCGTGCCTGCTTGCGCACGTCCTGGGCGAGGGAGGGCCGGGTGGCGGGGCAGTAGAGGGTGGCCCCGAGAGCGACGGAGAGCGTACGGGCGGGAGAACCGGCGGTGAACTCGCCCGGCTCCCTATGGAACAGTCCCCTCCGCACCGTGGGCGGCAGGTATCCGAAATGCCTCATAGTTCTCCCCGAATGCCACGGTGTGGGCGCCTTCCCGCCGGTCGAACGACGCGGAAGTGTGGCCGATTATGGTACGTCCGGGGACGGGTCAAGAGTTCCCCAAGTCTGAGACAAGCTCATGACCTGCACAGTTCCTTCAGGTAAACGCTTCGGTGCGCGGGTACGGGCGCGACTTCCCGCTCCGGGACCCCTGCGTTGTCCCGGAGCGGCACGGGAAGGCAGGATTGCGGACATGACGCACGCCATGCTGAAGGGGTCGAACATCCCGCTGGACGCCCCCACCGTGCGGGCCGTGCTGCGCTGGACACCCGGCCCGGGCATCCCTGACGTGGACGCCTCCGCCCTGCTGCTGGGGGACGAGGGCCGGGTGCGCTCGGACGAGGACTTCGTCTTCTACAACCAGCCGCGCCACCCCTCCGGCCTGGTCCGCCATCTGCCCAAGAAACGGCTGGTGGAGGGGGCGACGGACTCCGTCGAGGCGGATCTGTCGGCCCTAGACCCGTCAGTGACGCGCGTCGTGCTGGCCGCGTCCGCCGACGGCGGGCCCTTCGGGCTCGTCCGGGACCTGTGCGTACTGCTCTACGACACCGCGCGGAGCGGTACGGGCTCCACCGACGCGGAGCCCGTCGCCCGCTTCGACGTCACGGCCGAGACGGGCGACGAGACGGCCATGCTCTGCGCCGAGCTCTACCGGCGCGGGGACGGCTGGAAGTTCCGGGCGCTCGGGCAGGGCTACGCCTCGGGGCTGGTGGGGCTGGCGACGGAGTTCGGCATCTCGGTGGACGAGCCGGGGGAGGACGGCGCCGCCGCGCCCGTACCGGCACCCGAGCCGGCCACCGGCCCGGTCGGCGACGGGGGCCGGCCCGAGCCCGCACCCGCGCCGGTCACGCCCCCGGCGTCCTCCGGCGGCTACGCCTATCCCCCGCCGCCGGCCGGCCCGCCCTCGATCCCGGCACCCGCCTACGGCTACCCGCAACAGCAGCACCAGTCGCAGCAGTCACCCCAGCCGTCCTACGGCTACCCGCCGCACCAGCCCGCGCCCGACCCGGCCTTCCGGCTGCCCCCGCAGGGTCCGCAGTTCCTGCCCGGCCGCTGACGGACAAAAGCCAGAATCACACCTTGCTCTTGTACCCCCGGCCCCACTGGAGGCCCCACCCGTACAGCCGGTCGAGCTCGGACTGGAAGCCGTAGACGTACTTCATCTCACGCCGTACGAGGATCTCGCCCTTGATGTTCTCGATCAGCACCACGGCGCAGGACCGGGCCTCCGGGGCCCGCTCGTGCAGCGAGACCTCCAGCCGGGGGCCATTGCCCGGGTAGAGGGTCACCATCGCGTGGGTACGGTCGAACGCGGGTGTGCCGTCATAGATATAGACGAAGATCAGCAGGCGTTTGAACTGATCGCGGTGGTCCATGTTGATGTAGATGGTCTCGCCCGACCCCGACCCGAAACGGTCGTCACCGCTGAGCTGAATATACGGCGGGGCGTTGATGCTGCCCAGTATGTTGCCGAGCGGCTGGACTACGCCCTTCGCCCCGTCCTGGAGCTCGTACATACAGGCGAGGTCGAGGTCGACGTTGACCATCGCCTGGCCCTGGGCCTGGACCACGTCGGGGGTGAACTTGCGCAGCGGATGGCGCAGCGAGGAGGCGAGGGAGGAGCCCCGGTCGTCGAAGTCCGAGGTCCGCATCCGCCAGGACAGGTTGACCCGCAGATTGCCGGTGATGGCACCCTGCTTGGTCAGCGAAAACGTGGGATGGCGCTTGGTCAGCTCGACCGCGCCGTTGGTGCCGCTCGCGTCGAACTGACGCGTGGCGGCGTATCCCCAGTTGCCGAAGAACTTCTCCCTGATCATTGCCGAGCACCCCCACTTTGAGCACACATGCCACGGGGCGGCCCGAGGATGATCCTCGTGACCGCCCCGGTGAGAGCGTTCCTCAAATGTGCCGGTGTCACACCCCGGAGGAGACCTCGGCCTTTGAACCGGAGCCTTCGCCCGTGGCCGCCTCCCGGCGGTTGCGGACCACGGAGGACAGGAACGACAGGCCGATCAGGACCACGCCGATCGAGCCGGTGATGACCTCGTTGATCTCGTACTTGATGGTGATCAGCAGGATCACGGCCAGGGCGCCGATGGCGTAGTGGGCGCCGTGCTCCAGGTACACATAGTCGTCCAGGGTGCCCTTGCGGACGAGGAAGACCGTGAGCGAACGGATGTACATCGCGCCGATGCCCAGACCGAGGGCCATCTCGAAGATGTCGTTGGTGATGGCGAAGGCGCCGATGACACCGTCGAAGGAGAAGGAGGCGTCGATGACCTCGAGGTAGAGGAACATGAAGAAGGCGGCCTTGCCGGCCAGCCCGACGACCGACGGGCCCTTGTCCTGCTTCGCGGGCGCGGCGTCCCGGACGCCGCCCTCGTTCTCCTCGTCCTCCTCTTCCTCGGCCGACTCCAGCCGGTCCTCGAAGAAGCCGGAGATGCCGCCGACGATCAGATAGGTCACCAGACCGCCGATGCCGGCCAGCAGCACGGTGGCCGCCTTGTCGACCGTTCCCTCGCCGCCGTGGACGGGGACGGTGGTGGCGACGGTGGTCGCGGCGATCAGCAGCACGACCAGGGCGACGACGGTGGAGAGGGTATCCAGCTTGCCCAGCCGGGCCAGCGGCTTCTCCAGCCAGTTCAGCCACTTGATGTCCCGGTCCTCGAAGATGAAGTCCAGGAAGATCATCAGCAGGAACATTCCACCGAAGGCGGCGATGGCCGGGTGGGCGCTGGTGACCAGCTGCTCATAGCGGGCGTGGTCCTGGATGGCGACCTTGACCGCTTCGATCGGCCCCAGTTTGGCGGTGATCGCGACGATCACGACCGGGAAGACGAGCCTCATGCCGAAGACGGCGATGAGGATGCCCACGGTCAGGAAGATCCGCTGCCAGAACGGGTTCATCTTCCGGAGGATTCCGGCGTTGATCACCGCGTTGTCGAACGAGAGCGAGATCTCCAGGACGGAGAGGATCGCGACGATCGCCAGCCCCTGCCATCCCCAGAGAACGCCTGCCAAGGCCAGTCCGGCCGCCGTGATGGCGAACGACCAACCAAAGGTTTTCAGGAGCACTGGCCACCCAATCCTTCGTTGTCCGGGTCTCCGCGCGGACGCGGCTTTACGAAACGTTGACCCCGAAGTCTAGGGCGATACCCCGAAGGCCCGACGCGTACCCCTGGCCCACGGCCCTGAACTTCCATTCGCCGCCATAGCGGTAGACCTCGCCGAAGATCATCGCGGTCTCGCCGGCGGCGTCCTCGCTGAGGTCGTAGCGGGCCAGTTCGGAGCCGTCGGCCTGGTTGACGACCCGGATGTAGGCGTTGCTGACCTGGCCGAAGCTCTGCCCGCGCACATCGGCCTCGTGGATGGAGACCGGGAAGACGATCTTGTCGCAGGTGGCCGGCACCTTGGTGAGGTCGACGAGGATGGACTCGTCGTCGCCCTCGCCCTCACCGGTGAGATTGTCACCCGTGTGTTCGACGGAGCCGTCGGGGCTCTTGAGGTTGTTGTAGAAGACGAAGTACTCGTCGCCCAGCACCCGGCCCGTGGAGCACAGCAGCGCGCTGGCGTCCAGGTCGAAGGGGGCTCCGGTGGTGGAGCGCGCGTCCCAGCCGAGGCCGATGGTGACGTTGGTGAGATTCGGCGCGGCCTTGGAGAGGGAGACATTGCCTCCCTTGGCGAGCGTGACACCCATGGTCTTTTCCTCCCCGAGTTGTGGTGCTGCCCGGCGGCGGCCCGTTGCTCGCCGGCCGGAGCGGTGTGTCGCCGGTGCGCGTCCGGCGCCGCACCCCCGGCGAAAGGCGGGGCTGCGGCGCCGGACGGGCGGCTCGGACGCGAAACGTCAGACGTTGACGCCGAAGTCCTGGGCGATGCCGCGCAGACCCGAGGCGTAGCCCTGGCCGATGGCCCGGAACTTCCACTCGGCGCCGTTGCGGTAGAGCTCGCCGAAGACCATGGCGGTCTCGGTCGAGGCGTCCTCGCTGAGGTCGTAGCGGGCCAGCTCGGTGTTGTCGGCCTGGTTCACCACGCGGATGTAGGCGTTGCGCACCTGGCCGAAGCTCTGCTGGCGGGTCTCGGCGTCATAGATGGAGACCGGGAAGACGATCTTGTGAACGTCCGCCGGGACACCGGCCAGGTTGACCTTGATGACCTCGTCGTCGCCCTCGCCCTCACCGGTGAGGTTGTCACCCTGGTGCTCGACGGAGCCGTCGGGGCTCTTGAGGTTGTTGAAGAAGACGAAGTTCTGGTCGTTGGTGACCTTGCCCTGGTCATTGGTGAGCAGGGCGCTGGCGTCCAGGTCGAAGTCCGTGCCGGTGGTGGTCCGGGCGTCCCAGCCGAGACCGACGACGACGGCCGTCAGGTTCGGGGCCGCCTTGGTCAGGGAGACGTTGCCGCCCTTGCTGAGACTGACTCCCACGAGTCCTCCATTGGTTCGGGGGGCCAGGCGATTCCCGCGCCCCCGGTTGTTCGATGGCACCCGATCAACGGTTTGATCCTAGTGACCGGTTCCCACCGTAAACAGGCTCTTGCGCTTCAGACGCCCGGGACACCTGTAGGGGTTGCCCCGGGCGGCTCGGAAACATGCTCGAACGGCGGTCTCAGAGCGCGGCGAGAGCCTTGGTGTACTCGTTCAGGTCACGCGCGTCGGGCAGGCCGTTGACGATCGTCCAGCGGACGACGCCCTCCTTGTCGATGATGAAGGTGCCGCGCAGCGCGCAGCCCTTCTCCTCGTCGAAGACGCCGTAGGCGCGGCTGGTCTCGCCGTGCGGCCAGAAGTCGGACAGCAGCGGGTAGTCCAGGCCCTCCTGCTCGGCGAAGACGCGCAGGCTGAAGGGGGCGTCGTTGGAGACGGCCAGCAGCTGCACCTCGTCGTTGGCGAAGGTGGGCAGGTTGTCGCGCAGGGCGCACAGCTCGCCGGTGCACACGCCGGTGAAGGCGAAGGGGTAGAAGAGCAGCACGACGTTCTTCTCACCGCGGAAGTCGGAGAGCCGGACGGTCTCACCGTGCTGGTTCTTCAGGGCGAAGTCGGGCGCCTTGTCGCCTGCGGCGATAGCCATGGGGGTAACACCTCTCTGGTGACGGAGCCTGTCGGCGGGCCCAGTCTGTCACTGCCGTCACGGCCGTCACGCGGCGGGTGATCCCCGCGTCCGGATACCGTCCGGATGCCGCCGGCGCGGGTTCGCCCCGCGCGAACAGGAGCAAACGCGCGAGCCCCCGGCGACAGCTGTCGCCGGGGGCTCGCGGGCGTCCCGATGCCGGTCCTGGTGGACTAGCGGCGGCCGCCGGTCTTGGCGCCCTTCGGGGTGGCCAGACGGCTGCCGTTCCAGTCCTTGCCCACGCTGATGGTCTTGGTCTGGGTGAGGCCCGCGGTGCGCGCGGCCTCGCTGATGTCGCTCGGCTCGATGTAGCCGTCACGGCCCGTCTTGGGGGTCAGGAGGCAGATCATGCCGTCCTCCTCCAGGAAGCCGATGGCATCCACCAGCGCGTCTGTGAGGTCGCCGTCCTCATCGCGGAACCACAGCAGGACGGCATCGGCGACGTCGTCGTAATCCTCGTCGACGAGCTCCGTGCCGGCATGCTCTTCGATGGCCTCACGGAGATCCTGATCGGTGTCCTCGTCGTAACCGATCTCCTGGACCACCTGCCCGGGCTGGAAACCCAGCCTCACGGCCAGGGTCCGTTCCTCCGCGTGGTCCGCGGTCGCGCTCACGGATTGCCTCCTGTCATGTTTCGAGAAATTGTCTTGTGTTCCTCGCGTACGCAAGGCATTGGGCGTAGTCCACACGTGCCGGACCGATCGCGCAAGTACCCGGCCGCCAGGCCCGCCGAAACGTTGACGGACGCGGACGTCTCATGGCAACTCCAACCATGAGGCAACAAGCGCGAGTGATTCACGCCACAGCGTTCTGCCGGGTTTGCGAAGTTACTCCTTGCGATGGCCGGGGTCGAGCCCGAACGGCCGTACGCGAGCGACTCCCAATGGGGGCGTATGGTTGCGATTTGGCCGCCCCAGGCGACCAACCCTCGACGATTCGTCTCATGTGCGGTGGTTACCGCCCAGTAGAGATGACGTTTGCGCCGCCGAGGTCCACGATGGGAGCCGGCGCGACATATAAGCAAAGACAGTGTTGACCCCGTGCGCAGCATCCCGTGCGCGCAGAGCACGACACGACCGAACAGCGAAGGAACAGCGTGGCTTCCGGATCCGATCGCAACCCGATCATCATTGGCGGTCTGCCCAGCCAGGTCCCGGACTTCGATCCCGAAGAGACCCAGGAATGGCTCGACTCGCTCGACGCTGCCGTCGACGAGCGGGGCCGGGAACGTGCCCGCTACCTCATGCTTCGCCTGATCGAGCGGGCGCGTGAGAAGCGTGTCGCCGTGCCCGAGATGCGTAGCACGGACTACGTCAACACCATCGCGACCAAGGACGAGCCGTTCTTCCCCGGCAACGAGGAGATCGAGCGCAAGGTCCTCAACGCGACGCGCTGGAACGCGGCCGTCATGGTCTCCCGCGCCCAGCGCCCGGGCATCGGCGTCGGCGGCCACATCGCCACCTTCGCCTCCTCCGCCTCGCTCTACGACGTGGGCTTCAACCACTTCTTCCGCGGCAAGGACGGCGGCGACGGCGGCGACCAGATCTTCTTCCAGGGCCACGCCTCCCCCGGTGTCTACGCCCGTGCCTTCCTGCTGGACCGACTGTCCGAGCAGCAGCTCGACGCGTTCCGCCAGGAGAAGTCGAAGGCCCCCTACGGCCTGTCGTCGTACCCGCACCCGCGTCTGATGCCGGACTTCTGGGAGTTCCCGACCGTCTCGATGGGCCTCGGCCCCCTCGGCGCGATCTACCAGGCCCGGATGAACCGCTACATGGAGGCGCGCGGCATCGCCGACACCTCCAAGTCCCACGTTTGGGCGTTCCTGGGCGACGGCGAGATGGACGAGCCCGAGTCGCTCGGCCAGCTGTCCCTGGCCGCCCGTGAGGGCCTGGACAACCTGACCTTCGTCGTCAACTGCAACCTCCAGCGCCTCGACGGCCCGGTCCGCGGCAACGGCAAGATCATGCAGGAGCTGGAGTCGCAGTTCCGCGGCGCCGGCTGGAACGTGATCAAGCTGGTGTGGGACCGCTCCTGGGACCCGCTGCTCGCCCAGGACCGCGACGGCATCCTGGTCAACAAGCTCAACAGCACCCCCGACGGCCAGTTCCAGACGTACGCCACCGAGACCGGCGCGTACATCCGTGAGCACTTCTTCGGCGACGACCAGCGTCTCCGCAAGATGGTCGAGGGCATGAGCGACGACCAGATCCTCCACCTGGGTCGCGGCGGCCACGACCACAAGAAGATCTTCGCGGCCTACGCGGCGGCCAAGGCCCACAAGGGCCAGCCGACCGTGATCCTCGCGCAGACGGTCAAGGGCTGGACGCTCGGCCCGAACTTCGAGGGCCGCAACGCGACCCACCAGATGAAGAAGCTCACGGTCGAGGACCTCAAGCGCTTCCGTGACCGTCTCCACATCCCGATCGCCGACAAGGAGCTGGAGTCCGGCCTGCCGCCGTACTACCACCCGGGTCGCGACTCGGAGGAGATCCAGTACATGCACGACCGGCGCAAGTCGCTGGGCGGCTACGTACCCACCCGTGTGGACCGCTCCAAGCCGCTCGTCCTGCCGGGCGAGAAGGCCTACGCGCCCACCAAGAAGGGCTCCGGCCAGCAGTCGATCGCCACCACCATGGCCTTCGTCCGCCTGCTGAAGGACCTCATGCGGGACAAGGAGATCGGCAAGCGCTTCGTGCCGATCGCCCCCGACGAGTACCGCACCTTCGGCATGGACTCGCTGTTCCCGTCGGCGAAGATCTACAACCCGCTGGGCCAGCAGTACGAGGCCGTGGACCGCGAGCTGCTCCTCGCGTACAAGGAGTCCCCGACCGGTCAGATGCTGCACGACGGCATCTCCGAGGCGGGCTGCACCGCCTCGCTGATCGCCGCCGGTTCCGCGTACGCCACCCACGGCGAGCCGCTGATCCCGATCTACGTCTTCTACTCGATGTTCGGGTTCCAGCGCACGGGTGACCAGTTCTGGCAGATGGCCGACCAGCTGGCCCGCGGCTTCGTCCTCGGCGCCACCGCCGGTCGCACCACCCTGACCGGTGAGGGCCTCCAGCACGCCGACGGCCACTCGCACCTGCTGGCCTCGACCAACCCGGGTGTCGTCGCGTACGACCCGGCGTTCGGCTTCGAGATCGCGCACATCGTCCAGGACGGTCTCCGCCGGATGTACGGCGAGAACGCGGAGGACATCTTCTACTACCTCACCGTCTACAACGAGCCGATCCAGCACCCGGCCGAGCCGGAGAACGTGGACGCCGAGGGCATCCTCAAGGGTCTGTACCGGTTCAAGCAGGCTGAGGCGGGCGCCATCCCGGCGCAGATCATGGCCTCCGGTGTGGCCGTGCCGTGGGCGATCGAGGCCCAGCGCATCCTCGCCGAGGAGTGGAACGTCAAGGCGGACGTCTGGTCGGCGACCTCCTGGAACGAGCTGCGCCGTGACGCCATCGCGGTGGAGGAGCACAACCTGCTCCACCCGGAGGAGGACCAGCGCGTCCCGTACGTGACGAGCAAGCTCACCGGCGTCGAGGGCCCGAAGGTGGCCGTGTCCGACTGGATGCGCGCCGTCCCGGACCAGATCTCGCGCTGGGTGCCGGGTACGTACACCTCGCTGGGTGCCGACGGCTTCGGCTTCGCGGACACGCGTGGCGCGGCCCGTCGCTTCTTCCACATCGACGCGCAGTCGATCGTCCTGGCGGTGCTCACCGAGCTCGCCAAGGAGGGCAAGATCGACCGCTCGGCCCTGAAGCAGGCCATCGACCGCTACCAGCTCCTGGACGTGGCGGCGGCCGACCCCGGCGCTGCCGGCGGTGACGCGTAACGCATAAGGATTTGCCCCCCGCCCGGCTTCGCCGGTCGGGGGGCAAATTTTTTTAGTGCTCCCACATCTTGTACGCCCGCACCACGTACGGAGACTCGGGCGTCCACGTCCCCGACGGATATGTGTCGAACTCCCCCGTCTCCGCGCAGGTGGCGCTCTGGTACGTGGTAACAGGCCGCCCCGTCCGGTTGGCCAGCGAAGCACCCGTCACCCCGGCCGGCAGGGCCATACAGCTCTCGATGTCGATGCCCGCCAGCTCACTGGCATGGACGGCCCCCCGGTAGCCCGGCTTGGGCCAGAGACACAGCTGCCCTGCCGAGCAGGCGCCCGAGGCGCCCGTACCGGCTCGCGCCTGCGCGGCAGGCGCCCCCGCCAGGGCCAGAACGGCGGCGGCGAGCCCGAAGACAACAGCACGCACCACAGAAATCACTCCCCCAGTCCGATGGTGCGACGAGTCTCACGACTCGTGATCACCACCGCCAAGGGCTTCCGCCGATCCATGCCCTGATAGGGGAAGATCAGGAAAAGCTCAGAGGTGCCCGGCCCCCGCCGAACCCCCCGCGTTCTCCCCCCGCTTCGTGAGCACCGCGACCAGCGCCGCCACGATCGCCACGCACCCGGCGACCCGGAATCCCACCCGCATCCCCGACACGAACGTGTCATGCGCGACGGTGGAGATCATCTCCGCGTACTGCGGCGGCGTACCCGGCCGCACCGGGGCCACCCCGACCGAGACCGCGTCGGTGGCCTGGGCGAGCTGCTCGGGGGCGAGCCGGGGAAGTCCCGCCGCGGCCCACTTCTCCGGGAGCAGGTGCTCGACCCGGGACGCCATCACCGCGCCGAGGACGGCCGTGCCCAGCGAGCCGCCCACCTGCATGGCGGACTGCTGGAGACCTCCGGCCACGCCCGCGTGCCGCAGGGGCGCGTTGCCGACGACGACCTCGGTCGCGCCGACCATGACCGGCGCGAGGCCCACGCCCATCAGTACGAACCACAGCGACATCGTCAGCGTGCCGGTACCGGCGTCCAGCGTGGCCAGCCCGAAGCAGGCCACGGCAGCGCTGATCATGCCCGCCATCAACGGGATCCGCGGTCCGATGCGGGTGATGAGCGCGCCCGCCAACGGCGATCCGACGATCATCATCCCGGTCAGCGGCAGCAGATGCGTGCCCGCGTCCACCGGGGACATCCCGTGGACGTTCTGGAGATAGAAGGTCACGAAGAACAGCCCGCCGATGAAGGCGAAGGCCATCAGCACCATCAGGACCACCCCGGCGGACAGCGGCACGGAGCGGAACAGGCTCAGCGGGAGCAGTGGTTCGCGACTGCGGGTCTGCCGGACGGCGAAGAGGAGGAAGGCGGTGGCCGAGGCGCTGAGGAAGATCACGGTCCGGGCGTCGCTCCAGGACCAGGCGGGTGCTTTGATCAGCGCCCAGATCAGGCAGAACATCGCGGCGGACAGCAGGACGATGCCCGGGATGTCGAAGGACCGGGGCGCGTCCTTGACCCGGTGGCCCGCGAGGAAGACCGAGCCGAGGGCCAGCGCGAGGGCGCCGACGGGGACGTTGATGAAGAAGACGGACTGCCAGTTGACGTGCTCGACCAGCAGGCCGCCGACGATCGGGCCGCCGGCCGTGGAGGCGCCGACGACCATGCCCCACAGGCCGATGGCCATGTTGAGCTTCCCGGCCGGGAAGGTGGCGCGGATCAGTCCGAGCGCCGTCGGCATCAGCAGCGCGCCGCACAGGCCCTGGAGCACCCGGAGGGCGACGACGAGCGACACGCTGCCCGACAGGGCGATGAGTCCGGACGAGAGGGCGAATCCGGTGGTACCGATGAGGAAGACCTGACGGTGACCGAAGCGGTCACCCAGCTTGCCCGCGGTGATCAGGGCGACGGCGAGGGCGAGGAGATAGGCATTGGTGATCCATTGGACGTCGGCGAGCGAGGCGCCCAGGTCCTTCTGGATGGCGGGATTGGCGATGGCGACGATCGTGCCGTCGAGCGCGACCATCATCACGCCGATCGCGACGGATAACAGGGTCAGCCAGGGATTGCCCCGTAAGCCGCTGCGGGGCTTCTGGTCCGGCGTCGCCTCGGCGACGGTGGTCCGAGTCATGCCACCGAGATTATGGCAGCTGCTGACAATCGACAATCAATGCCAGGAGGCGCGATCTGTCATCTTGGCCACAACTATCCTGAGCAGCGGAAACGCACCGAGAAGAGGCGGCGATGCACACGATCGAGAGCACCACGGGCCTGCGTGAGCGCAAGAAGCGCCGCACCCGCGAGACCCTCGTCCGGTGCGCCCAGGAGCTGTTCGCCCTCCGGGGGTACGAGGGCACGACGGTCGACGAGATCGCGGCCGCCGCGGAGGTCTCGCAGCGCACCTTCTTCCGCTACTTCGCGGGCAAGGAGGACGTGGCCCTCGCCGTCCAGCGGACGATCGAGTCGCACATCTTCGCCGCCGTGTGCGCCCGCCCGGCGGCGGAGCCGCCGCTCACCGCGTTGCGCACGGCCGTCGTCGAGTGCTGGGACGGCATCGGGGAGGCCATCGAGTCGGTCGTCCCGCTGGAGCTCTACGTCCGGACGTACCGGATGATCCAGGAGACCCCGCAGCTGCTGGCGGCCCATCTGCGCAGGCTGGCCGAGCTGGAGGACCGGCTCACCGACGAGATCGCCCGCCGGGAGGGACTGCCGGCGGAGGACCCCCGGCCGCGCATCCTGGTCGCGGCGTTCAGCGGGGTGATGCGCGAGGTGGGCAAGCGCTGGGGCGATCTGCTGGACGGGGACATGGAGGGGTTCCGGCAGCGTACGGCCGCTTATTTGGATCAGATCGGTCCCGCACTGGCGGAAAACTGGCGTTCCTGAGCCGTAGATGTACGAGTGCGCTCAATCACGGCCATTGAAACGTGAGATAGCTCACCGGCCCCCCGGACGCAAGCCGATTTCTCCTAGGGTGGTCGGCGGTGACTTCCTTCCCGGAGCTCGGCTCCTCCTCCATTCCTTGGACCAACGCCTCCACGGCCTGGCGCGCACTGCTGGCGCTGGCCGTGGTGTTCGTGATGCTGGCGACCACAGGCTGGACGGCGGTCAGAAGCCACAAGGGCGCGCCGGACCCCCGGGCCGTCTCGCTCAAGGCCTGGCGGCACGGCTCCGTGAACGGCCGGCCGCTGCCCTCCCCCGACGCGGAGCCCTCGGCGCTGTCCCGTTTCTTCACCACGCTCACCGCCGACCAGCGCGAGCGCCTCGCCGACCGCTATCCGCTCGTCGTCGGCAACCTCGGCGGCGCCCCCACCGAGCTGCGCTACCGCGCCAACCGCGCCGCGCTCGCCCAGGCCCGTACGGTCGAGGAGCAGCGCACCCACGACGCCGGGCTGACCCCCGCGGGCCGCTACGAGGCCTCCCGCCGGATGCACCGCTTCGAGTCGCTGCTCGGTCCGGACCGGCAGATCATCGCCTTCGACCCCGCCGGGGACGGCCGGGTCGCGGAGGTCTTCGGCGACCTCGACGCGGCGCGGCGGGTCTCCGTCGTCGTCCCGGGCGTCGACACCAATGTGCTGACCTTCGAGAAGACCCAGCGCGCCTACAGCGCCCCCGTCGGCATGGGCCGCTCCCTCTACGCCGCCGAGCGGAAGGCGAGCCCCGGCACCAGGACGGCCGTCATCGCCTGGGCCGACTACACCTCGCCCGTCGGCGTCGGGATGGACGCCGCCACCGGCAAGCTCGCGGCCGAGGGCGCGCTGCGGCTGCGCCGGCTCGTCACGACCCTGCCCGGCGACTCGAAGGTCGCGCTGTTCTGCCACAGCTACGGCTCGGTGGTGTGCGGCGTCGCCGCCCGCGAGCTCTCCCCCCGGGTCACCGACGTGGCCGTGGCCGGCAGCCCCGGCATGCGCGCCCAGAGCGTCTCCGACCTGGACACCACCGCCCGGATATGGGCGATGCGCGACGCGGACGACTGGATCCAGGGCGTTCCCCACATGGAGGTCGGCGGCCTCGGCCACGGCGCCGACCCCGTCTCGGCGGGCTTCGGGGCGCGGGTGCTGTCCGCCGGGGACGCCCAGGGCCACACCGGCTATTTCGCGCCCGGCACCACCAGCCTCGCCAACTTCGCCGGGATCGGCGTCGGAGTCCCCGCCTCCGTCCGGTGCGCGAGCGACAGCGGTGACTGCGCGGACGGGCTGGGCCCGGACGCCGAGGCCGCGGCCGTTTGACGCGCGTAGCGCCACGAGGGGGGACGGGCGGGCGGGCGCCGCTTACGATGAGCGGCATGGGTGATGTGCTGGCCGGTTTCCACACCGTCTGGGAGTTCGGCACCGACTCCGTGCTCATCCGCTTCGAACGGGGGATCCGCACACCGAAGCTGCTCCAGGCGCTCGGCGAGCGACGCATTCCCTTCGAGGCGCTCGCGGCCGTCGAGCAGGCCCCGGGGAAGCACGGGACGGTGGTGCTGCGCGCCGTGCCCAGACCGGGCGCCGATCCGCTGATGGACGTGGCCGACGGCCAGCTCAAGGAGGGCAACGACCCCTATCGGCTGGTGCTCCCGGCCGAGCGCGAGCTGCTCGCCGAGTACTACGCCGAGCGGATACGCGACGGGCTCGGCCCCCTGGCCACCGAGCCCGCCGAGCGCCATCTGGTGACCGCGCCGACGCCCCCGCTGGCCTTCAAGGCCTACGACGGCAAGGCGTCCTTCGACGGCCGGGCCGTCTCCTTCCGCTGGTTCTGGACCGGCGCCTCCTCCGCCAAGTGGAAGGCCGGCGACCAGCGTTTCCCCCTCGACGAGCTGACCGGCATCGAGTGGCGCTCCCCCGACGCCGCCGGCGGCCATCTGCGCCTGGTGCTCCGGGGGGACGACGGGGACCGGCGCCCCGCCGACCCCGACCAGGACCCGGCTGCCGTGGCCTTCGGCATGGGCTACGGGCTCGTCCACGAGTCCCTGCCGTTCGCGGCGGCCGTCCTCGCCGCCGTACGGGCCAAGGTGCCCGCCGCCCCCGGCCACCATCGCGTGACCGCCCGGCCCGACCCCGGTGGCATCGCCGAGCGCATCCGGCATCTGGGCGAGCTCCACGAGGCGGGACTGCTGACCGACCACGAGTTCAGCACGAAGAAGGCACAGCTGCTGGCGGAGCTCTAGGGCGGAGCTCTCCAGGGCGGGGCTCCAGGGGCGGCCGGAGCATGTGATACCACGGTATGACCCGGCCCCCGGGGTCGGCACCGTGGTGTGACGCCCGGTGGCGGGCCCGCGATCTACGCTGGTCGGGCCATGTCCACCAAGACCTTGCCCCCGCTCGCCCGGCTGCGTGAGACCTTCACCCCCGCCGGGCCGCCCACCCCGCTCTTCGGCCACTCCCCGCGCCGCTTCGTCCGGCGGCTGCCGTATGCCGTGGCGATCGTGTTCGTCGCCATCCTGCTGCCGGTCACCGTCATGTTCCTGGGCGAGGGCTACCACCTGAACCCCGATCTGGCGCTGGTGCTCGGCCTCTTCCAGGTGCTGCCGCTGCTGTTCGCCGTGCGGCGGCCGCTACTGGCCTGGGCGGTCGCCTTCACCGCCCACACGGTCTGCGCGGCGGCCATCCTGGGCTTTCCGCCGGGCCCGCACCTCCAGCCCTGGCCGTGGACGCCGATGGGCATCATCGGTCAGCTGCTGCTTCTGCTCGCCGTCGGCCTGCGCGAGCGCAACCGCACCCTGATCGCGGTGTGGACGCTGACGGGCGCGGTCAGCGTGGTCTTCCAGTTCATCGCCCCCGGGCGCAGCAACGGCTCCTGGGTGGCGCTGTTCGTCATCGGCGGGGTGCTGCTCGTCATCGGCGGCCTGCTGCGCGAACGCGCCGTCACCCAGCGGGCGCTGGCCGAGCAGGAGACCATCAGCGAGGCCGAACGGTCCCGCCGCACCCTGCTGGAGGAGCGCGCCCGGATCGCCCGTGAGCTGCACGACGTCGTCGCCCACCACATGTCCGTCATCACCGTGCAGGCGGACAGCGCCCCGTACCGCATCGAGGGCCTCCCGGACGCGGCCCGCGAGGAGTTCGGGTCGATCGCGGCAACGGCCCGGGAGTCGCTGACGGAGATGCGCCGGCTGCTGGGCGTGCTGCGCAACGAGGACACCGCCGCCGGTCCCGGCGCGGCCGAGCGGGCGCCGCAGCCGGGGGCCGAGCGGATCCCGCAACTGGTCGAGGCGACGGTACGGGCGGGGGTGCCGGTGGAGCTGTCGATGCCCGAACTGCCCGCGCTGCCGCAGGCCGTGGATCTGTCCGCCTACCGCATCGTGCAGGAGGCCCTGGCCAATGTCGTCCGGCACGCCCCTGGCTCGGCCACCCGGGTCTCGGTCTCGCCGGACCCGGACGGGGCGGGCCTGGTGGTCCTGGTCGTCAACGCGGCACCGGAGGAGGACACTCCGCCGCTGGAGACCGGTGACACGGGCCACGGTCTGGTCGGGATGCGGGAGCGGGTCCGGCTGGTGGGTGGCACGCTCGACACCGGCCCCCTGCCGGAGGGCGGCTTCCGGGTCGCGGCCCGGCTCCCGCTGCGTACAGAAGAGGAACCTCCCACCGTATGACCATCAAGGTGATCATCGTCGACGACCAGGCCATGGTGCGGGCGGGCTTCGCCGCGCTGCTGGCCGCCCAGTCCGACATCGACGTCGTCGGCGACGCGGCGGACGGCCGGCAGGGCGTGGCCCTGAGCCGTTCCGCCCACCCGGACGTGGTGCTGATGGACGTCCGGATGCCGGAGATGGACGGCCTGGAGGCGGCCCGGCAGATCCTCGACCCGCCCCGAGGGGTGACGCACCGGCCCAAGGTGCTGATGCTGACGACCTTCGACGTCGACGACTACGTCTACGAGGCGCTGCGCGCGGGCGCCTCCGGCTTCCTCCTCAAGGACGCCCCGCCGGCCGACCTGATCTCGGCGGTCCGGGTGGTCGCCGCGGGCGAGGCGCTCCTGGCCCCCTCCGTCACCCGTCGGCTCATCGCGGACTTCGCCAAGCGCCCGGCCCCGCGCCGCCGCTCGGGCACGGTCCGCCCCGGCGGGCTGACGCCCCGGGAGACGGAGGTGCTGGAGCTGATCGCGCGGGGCCTGTCCAACCAGGAGATCGCGGACCGGCTGGTGCTGGCCGAACAGACGGTCAAGACGCACGTCGGACGGGTCCTGGCGAAGCTGAACCTCCGGGACCGCGCGCAGGCGGTCATCTTCGCCTACGAATCGGGGCTGGTCACCCCGGGCGAGGGCTGACCGCCCCCTACCTCCCCGGTACGGGTGGCGGTGGGGCCGAAACGGGGACGGGGCGGGTGCGGGCGCGCGACGATGGCCGACATGATGCGGTGCAATCGCTGTCACAACGCCATGTGGTGGGATGTGACGCCTGGACAGCAGCCGTCCTGGTACTGCTCGGTGTGTGCGCATCCGCCGGAGCGGGCCCTTAACTCGGCGGCTGTGCCGGCGCCCTGTCCTCGGGGGTGCCGGTCTCCGATCACGGAGCATCGGGGTGGGGAGCGGCGGTTTATTTGCCACTGACGGCCGGTGGGGGCTGGGCGCGCCCACGCGGCGGCAGCCGCATATCGACACTGCCCCGCGCCCCTTACGGGGCCACCCTCGCCAGTGTCAGCCCCGCCTCTTCACTCGGTCCTTCTGCCAGCAATCCCCCGTCCGGGCCCCATATCGCGCTCAGGCCGCAGGCGTCGTAGGGGCCTGCCTCGCCGACGTGGTTGGCGAGCAGGACGTGGAGGCCGTTGGATTCGGCCAGGGCGGGGAAGATCTCCATCCGTTCGCGGGCGCCGCCGCCCCGGCCGTAGAGCGAGCTCGCCAGCAGCACGTCGCAGCCGTCGGCGGCGGCTCGGCACGCGAGGTCGGGGAAGTGGGCGTCGAAGCAGATGGCGAGGCCGAAGGCGACCCCGGCCAGTGTGAAACGGCCGTCCTCCGTGCCCGTCGTGAAGCCCGCGGCGGCCTCCGTCTCCGTGACGTGGCGCTTGTCGTAGCGGGTGAGGAGCTCCCCGTCGGGGCCGTACACGAAGGTGCTGATCGTCGGGCCGGCCGGGGCGCGGCCGGCGCAGTTCACCGCCGCCGCGACGCCCGCCGTCCGGCAGGCCGCGCGCAGCGGGTCGAGCCGGGCGTCGTCCGGGGCCAGGGTCAGCCGGCCGGGGTCGCCGGTGATGGCGTCGAGCTCGTAGCCGGTGACGGCGAGTTCGGGGAAGACGACGAGGGCCGCGCCCCGCTCGCCCGCCTCGGCGACCAGGCCGGCCATGCGGGTCACGTTTGCGGTGACGTCGCACGGCCGGGCGGTGAACTGCGCTGCTGCGATGATCATGCCCACATCATGACCCGGCCGTGGCTCCCACGGCCACCGCGAGCACGGCCCTGATCTGCGCGGTGATCGCCATCCGCTCATGGACGAAGGCGGGGTCGGTGATCCGCCCGGTGGCGGGGTCCGTGTTGCCCGCGCCGAAGTTCAGCACGGGGGTGTGGAGATGGCCGCCGGGCACCTTCAGGCCCACGGCGTCGCGGAGCAGGGTGGCGCGGTAGGCGATCTCGTTGGAGAGGTAGTCGCCCCCGCCTCCCGCGCGGGCCGTCGAGCCCGGGGTGGGGCCGTCCGGCCGGGCAACGGGTTCCGTGCCGCCCGCCGGGATCTCGGTGACGGAGGTGTTGTCGCGCACCGGGAACGGGCCGGTCGTGGCCGCCGTGATGGCCGCGTACGGCAGGGTCGTGGTCGTCCACTGCGGCTGCGGGGTCACGGTCGGTACTCCCGGCGGCACGGGCACGGTCTCCGTGCGCGAGAGCCTGGCGTTGTCCGGGGCGCCGCCGCGCCAGGCGCCGTTCGTGCGCTCGACGTCGAAGCGGCCGGGGCGGCCCTGGCTGATGGTGGTGAACAGGTCGACCTGCCGGGGGCCGGGCCGGAAGTACGGGAGCAGGGTGCGTTCGACCGTGCCGTCGGCGAAGTCCGTCCAGCGCACCGGGAAGACGGCCGCCTCCACGCGCGCCGGGCCGGCCGGGGTGTCGATCACGGTGCCGTCCAGGGCCAGCGCGGCCGCCCCGGAGGGGTTGGAGCGGCGGATGTCGGAGTCGAGCTGGAACGGGTCGAAGCCGGTGATCAGCACCCGCTTCACCGCTTCGCCCGCCGGGAGGTCGAGGGAGTCCTGGCCGCGTGAGGCGCGCTCCACGGCGGCCTCCAGGGCCGCGCGCCGCCGCTCCGGCAGCGGGAACGCCGGCCGCCACTCGCGCAGCGCCCGCGTCATGCCCAGCCGCGCCCAGTACAGCGGCCGGTCGTCGTCCCGGCTCAGATCGCCGCCGTCCGGGCCGCGCCCCTGGGCCCGGTCCACTGCCCGCCGCCACAGCCGCCGGCCGTCGGCGGCCGCCAGACGCTCGGCATCGGCGGCGCCGCGCGTACGGGCCAGGGCGCGGGCGAAGCCGGGGGCAACGTCGTCGAAGCCGCTGCGGCGCAGGATCTCCTGCGGTACGGGCCCGGAGAGCCGCTGTTCCTCCACGGTGAGCGCGGGGGCGGCGGGCACGGCCCCGGCGGGGGCGGCGAGAGTGAGAGGGGAGCAGGCGAGCAGGACGGCGCCGAGGACGGCCAGCCGGAGCGGGCCCGGCGTCCGGGATATATCACGGGGTCTCATGGGACGGAAGGAAATCACCGTGACCGCATGGAGCGATAGAGGCTGGTCAACACCCTTCGTACAGCGGCGATTTCAGGCCACAATGGCGAGATGAACTCAGTGCAGCTCCTCATGGACCCACTGATATCCGCCGGGCGAGCCCACGCCGCCCCACTGTTCGATCCCGGGGCGGGTCAAGGCACCCGCCAGTTAGCCGAGTTGGCACTCGCCCTGCTGCTCTCCTCACTCATCGGGCTGGAGCGGGAGCTCCAGCAGAAGAGCGCGGGGCTGCGCACCCACACGCTGGTCGGCGTGGGCAGCGCGCTGTTCATGGAGGTCTCGATCCACGGATTCTCGGGGGCGGGCCAGTTCGACGGCTCCCGGGTCGCCGCGCAGATCGTCTCGGGCATCGGCTTCATCGGCGGTGGCCTGATCTTCGTCCGCCGCGACGCCGTGCGCGGCCTGACGACGGCCGCCACGATCTGGCTGACCTGTGCCGTGGGGATGGCGTGCGGCGGCGGGCTGCCCCTGCTGGGCGGCGTGGCGGCCGCGGTGCACTTCCTGGTGGTGCGCGGCTTCCCGGTGGTGACCCGGCGACTGGCCGCGACGCCCTCGCTGGAGTACGTCGAGCTGAGCCTGTCCTACCGCACCCGCAAGGGGCTGCTGGGCCGGGTGCTGGAGCTGTGCACCCGGTCCGGCTTCCGGGTCACGGACGTCCAGGTCCACGCCCGGGCGCAGTCGGAGGAGGGCACGGAACGGGCCAGGGGCAAGGTCAGGGAGGCGGGCGTGGTGCTGAGCCTGGAGGGCAAGGGATCTGCGCAT
The DNA here is from genome assembly GCF_031845785.1 of Streptomyces hesseae. NCBI lineage: Bacteria > Bacillati > Actinomycetota > Actinomycetes > Kitasatosporales > Streptomycetaceae > Streptomyces > Streptomyces hesseae. Next base: position 155,893 of record NZ_JAVRFI010000014.1, on the reverse strand, counting down.
CCGCTGATGGAGGAGCTCGCCGAGTGGGAGGGCATCCTCGACATCGATCTCCACGCCCATCGCGAGAGCACGGAGTGACGGGCGGAGCGATCCGCACGGAACGTCCCCGCGCGGGTGAACTCGCTTATGAGAAGCGCTCGTTCATCGGATAACGTGCGGGGCGGAAGGCGGTACGGGCCGGTCGCGGCCACCCGTGCCCGCCTTCGGTCACGGCCCGGGGCGCCATCGCGCGGGCGCGGTCGGCACCGGGAGTCCGGGGCGAGGGTACGGGCCCCGGTGCCGGAGGTTCCGCGCCGGGTACGCCGGTGGCGGACCGGGCCGTGCGTGGGGCGGGGGCGGGGTCACCTGACAGATCCCGCCCCCGCGGCCTGCCCGGCGACCTACGCTGTGGGCGGCTCGGCGGCGGTGACGGTGCGGTAGGCGAGGTCCGCCAGTTCGCCCTGCCCCTGCTTGCTGGGGTGGAACCAGTCCCACTTGCTGAGCGCCTGGCCACTGAAGTCGTAGCCGTGGACCGAGGCGTCGAAGCGGCACAGCCCGTCGCGCTCGCAGACGCTCTTGAGCACGGTGTTGTACTCGAGGACCCGCTGCTCGACCCGTACGCGCCGGGCCTCGGCCGCCGCGTCGTCGGAGACGGCGTCGGCCAGCATCGACGGGCAGACCGAGCCCAGCTTCCAGATCTCCGGCCCGATCAGGCTCTTGCGCCCCTCCGCCCACAGCCGCCGCAGGTCCGGCACCCCGGCCACATACACCTGGGACTTCGGCAGGGCGGTGCGCAGCTCCCGCAGCGACTTCTCGAAGTCGGCGCGGAAGTCGTCCACGGTGGTCATGTCGTCCACGTTCTTACGGCAGGCGTCGTTGGCCCCCACCAGCACCGTCACGAGCTGGGGTTTGTCGACGACGGCCGAGCGCATCTGCTCCGGCAGGTCGGCCATCCGGGCGCCGGTGCGGGCGTGGTTCCAGCTGCTGGTCCCGGGCGAGGCCAGCAGCCGCCGGGCGAGACTGTCGACGGAGGTGCCGGTGGCCCAGGACGCCTCGGGGCAGTCCTTGAGCATGGAACAGGCGTCGAAGCCACGGGTGATGGAGTCGCCGAGGGAGGCGATGGACGCGGGGCGGGTGTTCCAGGCCGGGCGGACGGGCTTGGGCTTGGCCGGGGCGGCGGCCGGCTTCTCGCCGGCGGCGGCACCGGCGTCGCCGGCGCTCTCGCAGCCCGAGGCCAGCAGGGCGGCGCAGACCACCGCCACGGCCGCTTTGCCGACCGCCCCTCGCCTCTTCCCCCGTGCGACGTTCATGCTCGTGATCCCCTCCGGCCGGGTGATATCTGTCCGGGTCCGACGGTACGTCACGCCCGCGACACGCCCGCACGGTAGCTTTTTCCCGGGTGATCGAGTCGGTCCGGCATCTTTCGCTCCGCCTTTCGCTCTACGACGGCACCAAATCACAACACGTCACATCCTGTCCCTTTTCAGGAGAATTGCTCCCGATGGTGTTTACTGTTGGTAACCTCGCGGGCTGGTGCGGGAGTGGCCATTGGGGCAGAATGTCTGATGCTGTCCCGGGCGGGACCGGTTCGGCTGCGAGGCCGCTGGGGAAGGCGAACCTCGAACCGCACTGGAGGACCCGGTGACGACACGTGGAGTTCTGTATGTGCACTCCGCGCCCCGAGCGCTCTGCCCGCACGTCGAGTGGGCCGTGGGCGGTGTCCTCGGCGCGCGCGTCACCCTCGACTGGATCCGGCAGCCCGCCTCTCCCGGCACCTGGCGCTCCGAGCTCTCCTGGCAGGGCCAGGTGGGCACCGCCTCCAAACTCGCCTCGGCGCTGCGCGGCTGGCATCTCCTGCGCTTCGAGGTGACCGCGGAGCCGTGCGCCACGGCCGAGGGCGAGCGCTACAGCTCCACCCCGGACCTCGGCATCTTCCACGCGGTCACCGGCATCCACGGCGACATCCTGATCCCGGAGGACCGCCTCCGCGCCGCGCTCTCCCGCGCCGACCGGGGCGAGACGGACCTCCGGGCGGAGGTCGAGAAACTGCTGGGCAAGCCGTGGGACGACGAACTGGAACCCTTCCGCCACGCGGGCGAGGGCGCGCCGGTGCGGTGGCTGCACCAGGTGGTGTGACCACGGCCCGCGCCGTTCGGCACACGGGGTGCGCCCTTGCGCTGGAGCCCGCTCCAAGGCCTAGCGTCGGCGCATGACCTCACCCAGCACCACCACCGTCACCGTCCTCGGCACCGGCATCATGGGCTTCGCCATGGCCCGCAATCTCGCCCGGGCCGGGCTGTCCGTCCGGGCCTGGAACCGTAGCCGCGGCAAGGCCGAGCCGCTGGCCGCGGACGGTGTCACCGTCGTGGACACGCCCGCCGAGGCGGTCGCCGACGCCGATGTGGTCGTCACCATGCTGTACGACGGCCCGGCCGCCCTCGACGTGATGCGCGCCGCCGCCCCCGCCCTGCGCCCCGGGACGGTCTGGGCGCAGTCCACCACCGCCGGGCTCGACGGCACGGCCGTGCTCTCGGACTTCGCCCGCGAGCACGGCCTCGTCCTGGTCGACGCCCCCGTCCTGGGCACCCGCCGCCCCGCCGAGGAGGGCACGCTCACGGTGCTGGCCGCCGGGCCGGAGGAGACCCGCGACACCCTGGCGCCCGTCTTCGACGCCATCGGCTCCCGGACCGTGTGGGTCGGGGACGACGCGGCGGGCGGCGCCGCGACCCGGCTCAAGCTCGTCATTAACAGCTGGGTGCTGGCCGTCACCCACGGCACCGCCGAGGCCCTCGCGCTGGCCGACGGGCTGGGCGTGGACCCGGCCGGTTTCCTGGACGCGGTCGCGGGCGGCCCGCTCGACATGGGCTATCTGCGCGCCAAGGCCGGGCTGCTGAGGGACGGCGCCCTCACCCCGCCGTCCTTCGCGACCACCACGGCCGAGAAGGACGCGCGGCTGATCGTCGCGGCCGGGGAGGCCGCCGGGGTGCGCCTCGACGTCGCGGCGGCGGGCGCCGAGCGCTTCCGCCGGGCGATCGAGCAGGGCCACGGCGACGAGGACATGGCGGCCTCGTACTTCGCCAGCTTCACGAAGTGAGCAGCGCGAAGGGCCCGCCCCGGCCGGGGCGGGCCCTTCGATCGTCGCGGGACCGTCAGACCGTGCGCAGCGCGAGCACCACGTTGTGGCCGCCGAAGCCGAACGAGTTGTTGATCGCCGCGATCGTGCCCTGCGGCAGCGGGCGGGGCTCGTCGCGGACGATGTCCGCGTCGATGTCCTCGTCCAGCTCGTCGATGTTGATGGTCGGCGGGGCCGTGCGGTGGTACAGGGCGAGGACGGTCGCGACCGTCTCGATGCCGCCGGCGCCGCCCAGCAGGTGGCCCGTCATCGACTTGGTCGCGGAGACCGCGACGTGGTCGAGGTCGTCGCCCAGGACCTTGCGCAGCGCCTTGATCTCGGCGGCGTCGCCCTGCGGCGTGGAGGTGGCGTGGGCGTTGAGGTGGACGACCTCCGCCGGCTTCAGGTCGCTGCTGTCGAGCAGGTTCTGGAGCGCCGCCGCGATGCCGCGGCCGGTCGGCTCCGGCTGCGCGATGTGGTGGCTGTCGGCGGACAGGCCCTGGCCCAGCACCTCGCAGTAGACGCGGGCACCGCGCGCGGCGGCGTGCTCGGCCGACTCCAGGACGACGATGCCGGCGCCCTCGCCGAGGACGAAGCCGTCACGGGCCTTGTCGTACGGGCGGGAGGCCTTGGTGGGCTCGTCGTTGTTCTTCGACATCGCCATCATGCTGGCGAACGCCGCGACGGGCAGCGGGTGGATGGCCGCCTCGGTGCCGCCGGCGACGACGACGTCGGCGCGGCCGGAGCGGATCATCTCGAAGGCGTAGCCGATGGCCTCGGCGCCCGACGCGCAGGCGCTGACCGGGGTGTGGACGCCCGCCTGGGCGTTCACCTCCAGGCCGACGTTGGCGGAGGGGCTGTTGGGCATCAGCATCGGCACGGTGTGCGGGGAGACGCGACGGGCGCCCTTCTCCCGGAGCACGTCGTACTGGTCGAGCAGGGTGGTCACGCCGCCGATGCCGGAGGCGACGACCGCGCCCAGCCGCTCGGGGGTGACGCCGGCGTCGGGGCCGGCCTTGTCGGCGAAGCCCGCGTCGGCCCAGGCCTCGCGCGCCGCGATCAGCGCGAGCTGCGCCGAGCGGTCCAGCTTGCGGACCAGGGGGCGGGGCAGGACGTCGGCGGGGTCGACCGCCACGGGGGCGGCGATACGGACCGGGAGGTCGGCGAAGCGCTCGCCGTCCAGCTGCTTGATGCCGGAGCGGCCGGCGAGCAGACCCTCCCAGGTCGAAGCGCTGTCGCCACCCAGCGGTGTGGTTGCGCCGATACCGGTGACGACCACGGTGCGATTGGTCGAGTTCATCGGGATTCTGTCTCCACGTGTAGAGGTGCTGGAACCGCCACCGCCGGGGTGGCGACGAACGCTACGGTCAGACCTGGTGCTTCAGGATGTACTCGGCGGCGTCGCCGACCGTCTTGAGGTTCTTGACGTCCTCGTCCGGGATCTTGACCTCGAAGCGCTCCTCGGCGGCCACGACGACCTCGACCATGGACAGCGAGTCGACGTCCAGGTCGTCGGTGAAGGACTTGTCCAGCTTGACGTCCTCGACCGGGATGCCGGCGATCTCGTTGACGATTTCGGCGAGACCCTCGAGGATCTGCTCCTGGGTGTGGGCCATGGTGGCGCTCCTTCTATGCATTTGCGATGTGCTGCTGATTAAGGGAACTGCTGGGGTGGCGGGGTCCTCGGCGGCCGGCAGCGGGTGCCGTTCCGGGAATCCCGCCTAGGGGAGGGTAACGACCGTGGCGGCGTACACGAGACCCGCCCCGAAGCCGATGAGGAGCGCGGTGTCCCCGCTCTTCGCCGCGCCGGTGGCCAGGAGCCGCTCCATGGCGAGCGGGATGGAGGCCGCGGAAGTGTTGCCCGTGGTCTCCACGTCACGGGCGACCGTGACGCTCTCCGGCAGTTTGAGGGTCTTCACCATCGAATCGATGATCCGCATATTGGCCTGGTGCGGAATGAAGACGTCCAGGTCCTCGGGGCTGACGCCCGCCTCGTCCAGCGCCTGCTGGGCGATCTTCGCCATTTCGAAGACGGCCCAGCGGAAGACCGCCTGACCCTCCTGGGTGATGGCGGGGAAGCGGACGTCCGTCTCCTCGCGGTAGACGTCCCAGGCGACGGTCTGCTTGATCGTCTCCGCCTTGTCGCCCTCGGAGCCCCAGACGACCGGGCCGATGGCGGGCTCGGCGGACGGTCCGACGACCACCGCGCCGGCGCCGTCGCCGAACAGGAAGGCCGTCGCGCGGTCCTCCAGGTCGGTGAGGTCCGAGAGCCGCTCGACACCGATGACCAGGACGTGCTCGGCGGAGCCGCCGGTCACCATGTCCCGGGCCATGGCCAGGCCGTAGCCGAAGCCCGCGCAGCCGGCCGAGATGTCGAAGGCGGCGGGCTTGCCCGCGCCCACCTTGTGGGCGATCTCGGTCGCGACGGCCGGGGTCTGCTTGAAGTGCGACACCGTCGAGACGATGACGGCGCCGATCTGGTCGGCGGTGATGCCCGCGTCGGCGATCGCCTTGCCGGCGGCCTCCAGGGACATCGCGCTGACGGTCTCCTCCGGGCCGGCCCAGTGGCGGGTGGCGATGCCCGAGCGCGAGCGGATCCACTCGTCCGAGGAGTCGATGTGCTTGAGGATCTCCTCGTTCGGCACCACACGGACGGGACGGTAACCGCCGACGCCCATGATGCGCGCGTACGCGGCGCCCCTGGCGGGCTTGATCTTCGCGGTCATGCTTCTCGGGCTCCTTATTCGGCCGGGGTGACTTCGGCGCCGGCGTGCTCGGCGATGAGCGCGCGGGCGGCGTCGAGGTCCTCCGGGGTCTTGAGCGCGAGCGTAGTGACACCCGGCAGGGCGCGCTTGGCCAGCCCCACGAGGGTGCCACCGGGCGCCGCCTCGATCATGGCCGTGACGCCCAGCTCCTTGAAGGTCTCCATGCACAGGTCCCAGCGGACCGGGTTGGCCACCTGGCCGACCAGCCGCGCGACGACCTCGGGGCCGCCGGCGACGACGGCGCCGTCCTTGTTGGAGACGTAACGGGTGTGGGGGGCGGCAGGCGTGAGCTCCGCGACCGCCGACTCCAGGACCGAGACGGCCGGTGCCATGTGGTGGGTGTGGAAGGCGCCCGCCACCTTGAGCGGCACCACACGACGGGTGCCCTCGGGCTTGTCCTCGGCCAGCGCCGCCAGCTGCTCCGCCGTACCGGCGGCCACGATCTGGCCCGCGCCGTTGACGTTCGCGGGGGTCAGGCCCAGCTTCTCCAGGTGCGGCAGGACGACGTCCTGCTCGCCGCCCAGCAGGGCGGACATCCCGGTCTCGGTGACCGCGGCGGCCTCGGCCATGGCCAGCCCGCGTTTGCGCACCAGCCGCATGGCCTCCTCCTCGGACAGCACGCCCGTGAGCGCGGCGGCGGCGAGCTCGCCCACGCTGTGCCCGGCGACGGCGCCCACGAGGCGGGAGAGGTCACCGGCGGTGGGGAACAGCTGCCCGGCGGAGAGCAGCGCGGAGGCCACCAGCAGCGGCTGGGCCACGGCGGTGTCACGGATCTCGTCGGCGTCGGCGGCCGTGCCGTAGTGGACAAGGTCCAGGTCAATGGCAGCCGACCACTCACGCAGGCGGTCTTCAACACCTGGGAGGTCGAGCCAAGGGGTCAGGAAGCCGGGCGTCTGAGCGCCCTGGCCGGGAGCGACGAGTACGAGCACCCTCACACTCTCTCTCGTGGACGGCTCCGCCCACCCGTGAGGACAGGGACCAAGAACCGTCAGGGGAATTGTTGGCGTTCAACAAAAGCGTAAGTGTGTCACTCCGCGTCGGCCAGCCGCCCGAGGATCAGTGCGATGCGCAGAGTGAAGGCGGAGCGGACATCGGAGGGTGACCATCCGGTGACGTCCGTCACACGTCGCAGCCGGTATCGCACGGTGTTGGGGTGGACGAACAACATCCGCGCCGCGCCCTCCAGGCTGCTGGCCTGCTCCAGATAGACGCTCAGCGTCTCCAGCAGGGCCGAGCCCGCCTCCTCCAGCGGTCTGTAGATCTCCTCCACCAACTGCTCACGGGCGGCCGGGTCTCCGGCCATCGCCCGCTCCGGCAGGAGATCGTCCGCGAGTACGGGCCGGGGGGCGTCCGGCCAGGCGGCGCACGCCTTGAGCCCGGCCGCCGCGGCCTGCGCGGACTTCGTCGCCGCCAGCAGGTCGGGCACCACCGGCCCGGCCACCACGGGGCCCGCCGCGAACGGGCCGATCAGCGCCTTCGCCGTCTGGAGCGGATTGTCCGAACCGCCCGCGATCACCACCAGCCGGTCGCCCAGCACGCCCGTGAGGACCTGAAGCTTGGCGTGGCGCGCCGCCCGGCGGATGGCCTCGACGGTCAGCTCGCTGTCCCCGTTGGGCGCCGTGCCCAGCACCACCGCGACATGCGCCGGAGCGCTCCAGCCCAGCGCGGCCGCGCGCGACAGGGCGCCCTCGTCGGCCTCGCCCGACAGCACCGCGTTGACGACCAGCGACTCCAGCCGGGCGTCCCAGGCGCCGCGCGCCTCGGCGGCCTGGGCGTACACCTGGGCCGTGGCGAAGGCGATCTCCCGGGCGTAGACCAGCAGCGCCTCGCGCAGCGCCGACGAGTCGCCGGGGGCGGCCACCTCGTCGATGGCCGACTCCATGACCTCGATGGTCGTCCGGACCATCTCCACGGTCTGGCGCAGGGTGATCGCCCGGGTCAGCTCGCGCGGCGCCGTGCCGAACACGTCCGTGCTGATGGCCTGCGGTGTCTCCGGATGCCGGAACCACTCCGTGAACGCCGCGATACCGGCCTGGGCGACCAGGCCGATCCACGACCGGTTCTCCGGGGGCATCGCCCGGTACCACGGCAGCTGGGCGTCCATGCGGGCGATGGCCGCGGCGGCCAGCGTCCCGGATGACTGTTCCAGGTTGCGGAGGGTGGCGCGGTGGGGGTGGGGGGGATGAGCGGCTGGTTCGGGCACGGGGACAAGCCTGCCTTATTCGGGTGCGATACGGAGCCGCCGGGACCCCTCCGGGGCGCCCGGCGGGGCTACGGTGGGCCGATGACGTACGTGCAGCGGGCCGCCGATCGCTTCCGCGGCGGCGATCCGGCGGCCGGGATCGAGACCTGGCACGCCTTCTCCTTCTCGGGCTTCTACGACCCCGACAATGTACGGTTCGGCCCGCTCGCGGCCTGCAACGAGGAGCGGCTGGCGGGCGGCGCGGGCTTCGCCGAGCATCCGCACCGGGACGTCGAGATCGTCACCTGGGTGATCGAGGGCGAGCTCACGCACGAGGACTCCACCGGGCGGACCGTGACCGTCCGCCCCGGCGACCTCCAGCGGCTGAGCGCCGGCTCCGGCGTCCGGCACACCGAACGCAACGCGGGGTCCGTTCCACTGCGGTTCGTACAGATGTGGCTGACGCCGTCCGATTTCGGGGGCGAACCGTCGTACGAGGTGGTGCGGGGGATCGCCGACGGGACGCCGTACGCGTTGGAGAGGGCGGAGGCGGTGCTGCATGTCCGGCGCCTCCCCCCGGGCGGGCAGGCCGCGCTGCCGGACGCGCCTTGGTTGTACGTGCACGTGGTACGCGGCGCGGCGCGGCTGGCCGGCGAGGTGTTGCGTGAGGGCGACGCGGCTCGGGTTCTCGATGCCTCCGGCATCACGGCTGACGCGATCGGCTCCGCCGTGGAGTTGCTCGTGTGGGAGATGCACGCGGAGCCGCGTTTTGAGTAGCCCCGGCGCTACGCGCCGGGATTCGCCCGCCCTCCCGCCCGATTACCCCGCGCGGAGTTCGGCGATCACGGCGTTCGTGAACAGCGGCCAGGCCTCGATCGCCCAGGAGCCGAAGGCCCGGTCCGCCAGGGCTACGCATGCCGCGCCCAGGTCCGGATCGACCCACAGGAACGTGCCGGACTGGCCGAAGTGGCCGAACGTCCGCGGCGAGGACGACGTGCCCGTCCAGTGCGGGGACTTGCCGTCCCGGATCTCGAAGCCGAGGCCCCAGTCGTTGGGCCGCTGGTGCCCGTAGCCGGGCAGCACGCCCGTCACACCGGGGAAGACCACCGTCGTGGCCTCGTCCAGCGTGGTGCGCGACAGCAGTCGCGGCGCCTGGAGCTCGGCGGCGAACCGGGCCAGGTCCAGAGCCGTCGACACGCCGTCCTTCGCGGGCGAGCCGGGCAGGTCCGTGGAGGTCATGCCGAGGGGCTCCAGCACCGCCTGCCGGAGGTACTCGGCGAAGGGGATGTCCGTGGCCTTGGCGATGTGGTCGCCCAGGGCGTCGAAGCCGGCGTTGGAGTACAGCCGCCGGGAGCCCGGCTCGGCCATGGAGCGGTACTCGTCGAAGGCGAGGCCGGAGGTGTGGGCGAGCAGATGACGCACCGTGGCACCGGGCGGGCCGGCCGGCTCGTCGAGCTCGATCGCGCCTTCCTCGACGGCGATCAGCGCGGCGTACGCGGCCAGCGGTTTGGTGACGGAGGCCAGCGGGAAACGGTGGCGGGTCGGGCCGTGCGCACCCGCGTAGGTGCCGTCGGCGCGTACGACGACGGCCGCCGCGGTCTTGACGGGCCAGTTCTCGATCATCCGCAGGCTTTCCATGGCAAGGAGCCTAACGCGAGGGGGGATCGGGCCGGATCACGTCGGGATCCCGCTTGCTTCGAGTGCACTCCAACTCTCTAGCGTTGGGGACGCACCGCACGGGGTGAGCGAGGGGATGCGGCAATGACATTGATGGACACCGAGAGCGCGCCGGCCGGAGCGGTGGACGACCGCCGCTGCTCCCCGCTCGCCCGCCAGCGTCAGCGCCGCCCGGAGGGCCGGGAGCGCTACACGATCAGCGAAGTGGCCACGTACGCCGGGCTGTCCGCGCACACCCTGCGCTGGTACGAGCGGATCGGGCTGATGCCGCACGTCGACCGCTCCCACACGGGGCAGCGCCGCTACACCGACCGCGACCTGGACTGGCTGGACCTGGTGGGCCGGCTGCGGCTGACCGGGATGCCGGTGGCCGACATGGTCCGCTACGCGGAACTGGTCCGCCAGGGCGAGCACACCTTCCCCGAGCGCGAACGGCTGCTGAGCGCGCACCGCGACGACGTGCGGATGCGCATCGCGGAGCTGCGCAGCACGCTGGAAGTACTGGACTACAAGATCGACATCTATGCCGACGCCCGCCGGGCGTCCGAAGGGGCATGACAGATGAGCAACGAGAAGATCGCACGCGTGGCCCTCGGCAACGGCGGCCCGGAGGTCGGCGTCCAGGGCCTGGGCTGCATGGGCATGAGCTTCGCCTACGGCCCGACGACGGACGAGGGGGAGGCCCGGGCGACGCTGGAGCGGGCGCTGGAGCTGGGCGTCACCCTCTATGACACCGCCGACATGTACGGGATGGGCGAGAACGAGAAGTTCATCGCCCCCTTCATTCAGGCCAACCGGGAACACGTGGTGCTGGCGACGAAGTTCGCGATCTCCCCGGACCCCGAGGACCCGACGAACACCGCGAAGCGCGTCATCCGCAATGAGCCCGCGTACATCCGTGAGGCGGTCGAGGGCAGCCTGCGGCGGCTGGGCGTGGAGCAGATCGACCTCTACTACATGCACCGCCGCAACCCCGCCGTCCCGCTGGCGGAGTCGGTGGGCGCGATGGCCGAGCTGGTGGCGGAGGGCAAGGTCAAGCACCTGGGCCTGAGCGAGGTCACGGGCAGCGAGCTGCGCGAGGCGCACGCCGTGCACCCGATCGCCGCCGTGCAGTCGGAGTGGTCGCTCTTCAGCCGGGACATCGAGGAGAACGTCGTCCCGGTGGCCCGTGAGCTGGGCGTCGCCCTCGTGCCGTACTCGCCGCTGGGCCGCGGCTTCCTGACGGGTGCTTTCGCGAACGCCGAGAAGGAGCTGTCGTCCGACGACTGGCGCCGTACCCAGCCGCGCTTCACGGGTGACAACGCCTCGTCGAACGTCGCCCTGCTGGAGCCGCTGCGGCGGATCGCCGAGGCGCGGGGCGTCACGCTCGCCCAGGTCGCGCTGGCGTGGGTGCAGCAGCGGGCGGCGGTGGAGGGCCTGACGGTCGTTCCGATCCCGGGCACGCGCAAGCGCTCCCGTCTGGAGGAGAACGTGGGTGCCACCCGCGTCGAGCTGACGGCGGACGAGCTGGCGGCCCTGGAGCCCATCGCCGGCAAGGTGGCCGGCGACCGCTACCCGGACATGACCTTCACGTCGGCGGGCCGGGAGTAACACCAGGGGTTCGAGGTCCGGGAGCGGCCGGGGGCATGGCCCCTGGTTACTCCCGGACCTCCGCCGTGAACTCGGTGGCGGCCTCCGCCGCCTCGTCCTCCCCCATCAGGTCCCGCGCCAGCAGCGTCGCCCCCGCCACGGCGCCCGGCATCACGAACACCGCGACGAGCGGCACCAGGAAGAGCAGGGTCAGCGGCACTCCGAAGCCCAGCACCAGCAGCTTGCGGGAGCGCAGCAGTTCCAGCCGCTGACGCAGCGGCACCCCGCGTCGCTGAAGGGCGACGGCGGAGAGTTCCTCCGTCAGAAAGAAGCCGGAGAAGCAGAAGCCGATGGCCGGGACCACCGTCTGGCCGACGAAGGGCACAAAGCCCAGGGCGAAGAAGAGGACGCCCCACGACGCGGCCCGGACGAGCACGGCGAGGCTCTCGCGGGCCGAGATCCACAGCTCGCGCCAGAGCGGCAGCCCGGACGACGGGGCACTGCCGCCCTCCGCCAGGTCGACCCGCTCGGACAGCGCCTCGTAGAAGGGCTGTCCGACGAGCAGCGTCACCGCGGTGAAGGAGAGCATCGCCAGCAGCAGGCAGCCGCCGAAGAAGAGCGCCGTCAGCGCGCCGCGGAAGAGGCCGAGCCAGGGCGAGCCCCAGCCGTCGGCGAAGGGCGTGGCCCAGTCGACGACGTCGTCGGCCCAGAAGACGAGCGCGGTCATCGCCGCCGCGTACCCGATCAGGGTGATCAGCCCGGGCAGCAGCCCGAAGCCCCATTGCCGGCGGTTGCGCCCCACCCAGCGCTGGCCCTTGACCAGGTACGACATGCCCGTCACAAGATCTCGCATGGCGGCACATCGTAGCCGCCCGGGTGGGCGGCCCCGTGCCGTCAGAGCGTGACGATCATCTTTCCGGTGTTCTCGCCGCGCAGCAGTCCGAGGAACGCGTCGACGTTGTGCTCGATGCCCTCGACGACGGTCTCGCGGACCTTGAGCTCGCCGGAGCGGATCCAGCCGCCGACCTCCTCGACGAACTGCGGGCGCAGCGCGTCGTGGTCCGAGACGATCATGCCCTGGACGCGCAGCCGCTTGGCCAGGATGTTGACCATGTTGCGCGGGCCGGGCACGGGCTCGGTGGCGTTGTACTGGGCGATCATGCCGCAGATGGTGACGCGGCCGTGGAGGTTGAGGGCGCTCAGCGCCGCCTCGAAGTGCTCGCCGCCGACGTTGTCGAAGTAGACGTCGATGCCGTCGGGGGCCGCGGCCTTCAGCTGGTCGACGACCGGGCCGTCCTTGTAGTTGAAGGCGGCGTCGAAGCCGTACTCCTCGCGCAGCACGCGGACCTTCTCGGCCGAGCCCGCGCTGCCGATGACGCGCGCGGCGCCCTTGAGCCGGGCGATCTGGCCGACGAGGCTGCCGACGGCACCGGCGGCGCCGGAGACGAAGACGGTGTCGCCCTCCTTGAAGGAGGCGACCTCCAGCAGGCCCGCGTAGGCGGTCATGCCGGGCATGCCCAGTACGCCGAGGTAGGCGGAGAGCGGGGCGATCTTCGGGTCGACCTTGGCGGCGCGGGTGGCGTCGACCACCGCGTAGTCACGCCAGCCGAGGCCGTGCAGGACGTGGTCGCCGGGCTCGAAGCCCTCGGCCCGCGAGGCAACGACCTCGCCGACCGCGCCGCCGTCCATCGGCCGGTCCAGCTGGTACGGCGGGATGTAGGACTCGCGCTCGTCCATGCGGCCGCGCATGTAGGGGTCGACGGACAGGTGGACGTTGCGGACCAGGATCTGGCCCTCGGCGACCTCGGGGAGGGCAACCTCGCGCAGGGCGAAGTCCTCCGGCTTGGGCCAGCCCACGGGGCGGGCGACGAGGTGCCACTCCCGGGCGGTCTCGGGAATGCGGGCGGCTGTGGCGGTCATGGGAACAACCCTCCAGATACTTAAGAACCTCAACCAATCATGTGCCTCGATATTTCACTATGTCAAGTAACCGAGTAGTCTGGTTTGCATGACACCCCCTCCGCGACCCGCCGACGCCCTGACCCTCGAGGTGGTCGACCTCATCGCGACCGTCGTCGCGCGCTACCACGAGGAGTACGAGGAGGCGGCCGCCAGGCACTCGCTCACCGGCGCCCAGGCCCGCGTCCTGGCCCTGCTGGCCCGGGAGCCGCTGCCGATGCGGAAGATCGCCCTGAAGCTGAAGTGCGAGCCGTCGAACATCACGGGGATCGTCGACCGGCTGGAGGCCCGGGACCTGGTCGAGCGCCGCCCCGACCCGGACGACCGCCGGGTCAAGCTCGCGGCGGCGACAGAGGAGGGCCGACGAACGGCCGCCCGGCTGCGGGAGTCGCTGCACTTCGCGCGCGAGCCGCTGGCCGGGCTGTCCGAGACGGAGCGCGCCACGCTGCGGGACCTGCTGAGGCGGATGCTGGGCGAACAGGCCTGACGCCGCAGACGGCCGCCGACGCCTACGCGGGCAGCCGCAGCTCCCCCGCCGTGACGACCGTCCCCAGCCGCGGCATGTCCAGCGCCACCGACGCCCGGTGCTCCTCGGCCGTCAGCGCGCTCATCGCGTCCTCGACGAAGACGAGCTCGTAGCCGTGGTCGGCGGCCGCCCGGCCGGTCGACTCCACCCCGAGGTTGGTGGCGACCCCGGCGAGCACCAGCGTCCGCACCCCGCGCTCGCGCAGCCGGTCGTCGAGCCCGGTGCCGTGGAACGCGCCCACCGTCCGCTTGACGATCTCGATGTCCCCCGGCTCCGCGACCCCCGGGAGCAGCCCGCTGCCGGGAGGCTGTTCGGCGACGCCGGGCCGCTCCACCCGGACGACCACCACCGGCGCCCCCGCCTTGCGGAAGGAACGCGCCAACTCCGCCGCCGTCTGCGCCACTTCGTCGCCCGGGTGGGGCGCGAGGGGCAACGCCACGAGGCGCTCCATGAGGTCGACGAGGACGAGTGCGGTGCGCTGGGGGTCGAGTTCCGTCATGGCCACAGACCGTACCGGCCGCGACCTCGGCGTGGGCGGCCTCCGGGCCAGCTCACGGCTGCCGGTAGGTAAAGGTTCCGCGAAGGACGACTTCGGGGTACGCGGCCGGCCAACTCGCCGAGGTTTTCCGATGCGTTGCCGAAAGGCGGGGCGGGTGCGCCACGATGGCACGCATGAGACCGTCTTCCGAGCCCGCCCCCGGGCCCGTCGCCGCCTTCGGGCCCCTGGAGTTCCAGCTCGTGCTGCTGCGCCGGATGGCCGACCACCAGCCCGGACTGGTCGAGGACGCGCTGCGCGAACTGGGCGTCGGACGCGCCGAGATGCGTGAGGCCAACCGCCGCTGGCAGGCCATGACGCGCTCCCCGCGCGGCCGGGGCGCCGGGCCCCGCTACCGCTCCGTCCTGGGCCCGCCGGAGAGCACCGGAGAGCGCCGCGTCGGCGATCTGGCCTTCGAGGCGGCGTCCTGGCCGGTGCCGCTCTGGCCCGGGCTGCGCTTCGAGGTGCTGAGCGCCCCCGGCGGCGCGGTGTGGAACGAGTGGCTGGTCCGCGCGCCCGGGGCCGGGCCGGCCGTGCCGCGTACGGTCGAGGAGCTGCTGCCCTGGTCCTGCACGGTGGACGAGGTCGCCCGGGCCTTCCCACCCGCCCGGCCGATGGAGGGCACCGCCCCCACGCGCTGGCGGCTGGCCTTCACGGCGCCGGACGCGGCCGGGGTGCGCGGGGAGTACGTCGCGGAGTTCACGTGGGGGCTGTTCCAGCGGCTGATTCCCTAGCGGCGGCACTCCCGGCACGGTCCGCCTCCCGGCGGAGGGCGGAGTGGCCGTTCGGCCGAGGCGGGAGCGCTGGGGCGGGTCCTAGGTTGGGGCGCATGTCCATGTCCACGTCCACGCCCCGCTTCCGCCGCTCCCTGACGGCCCTGCTGCTGGTGGTGGCCGCCGTGCTGCTCGGCGCCTGCGCCTGTACGCCGGGCGGCGGGACCGGCAAGGTCATCGGCGGCCCGGCGCAGGCCGAGGAGCCGTCCCGGGTCGCCATCCCGTCCCTCGGCGTGGACAGCCCGCTGATGCGGCTGGGCCGCGGCGACGACGGCGCCGTGCGGGTGCCGCCGCCGGAGAAGGGCAGGGTCGCGGGCTGGTACCGGGGCAGCGCCAGGCCGGGCACCCGGGGCGCCGCCGTGATCATCGGCCATGACGCGACCCTCGACGGCAAGGCCGTCTTCCAGGACCTGCACAGGATCAAGGAGGGCGACGTGATCGACGTCGAGCGCGGCGACGGCAAGATACTGCACTTCACGGTCACCGGCACGGAGAAGGTGACCGAGAGCGCCTTCCCCACGCGGAAGGTCTACGGGGAGACCCGGGAGAAGGCGCTCCGCCTGGTCACCTGCGCGGGCAACCTGATCGTCTACGCGAAGCTCGCGTAGACGGCACACGGGAGACGTCAGGCGAGCTCGGCGGCCAGGGTGATCGTCGTCCCGGTGAGCGCCTGGCTGACCGGGCAGTTCTTCTTGGCGCCCTCGGCCGCCGCGGCGAAGCCCTCCTCGTCCAGACCCGGCACCTCGCCGCGGACGGAGAGGTGGATGCCGGTGATGCCCTCGCCGGGCTGGAAGGTCACCTCGGCCTTGGTCTCCAGCCGGGTGGGCGGGGTGCCGGCGCCGGTCAGGGCGTGCGAGAGGGCCATGGAGAAGCAGCTGGAGTGGGCGGCCGCGATCAGCTCCTCCGGGCTGGTCCTGCCGTTGGCCTGCTCGGCGCGGGAGGCCCAGGTGACCGGGTACGTCCCGATGCCGGACGACTCGAAGGCGATCTCGCCGTTGCCCTTGATCAGCTCACCGTTCCAGACGGTGGTGGCGATGCGGTTGGTGGCCACGCTGTCTCCTCTATGAAGTGGTCTGTGAAGTGGACGACTCTACGAAGCGGAAACCGCCCCGATCATCCTGCGCCCGGCGGCCGCCCTCAGGCTCCGACACGCCCGTTCCAGGCGACCAGGGCGGGGCGGCCGTGCTCGGTGCCGATGCGGCTGACCGTGCCGGTGTCCAGCCGGAACAGCGCGCCGGCCGACGGCGGCAGCCCGAGCCTACGAGCCGTCAGCACCCGTAGGAAGTGCCCGTGGGCGACCAGCGCGACGTCACCGGGGACACCGTCCGCCAGGCGGGAGACGATCCGGGCCAGCACCCGGTCGGCACGGGCGCCGACCTCCTCCGGTGACTCGCCGGGGTGCTCCGGCGGACCGGGCGCGACCCCGTCGTCGAAGAGGAACCAGCCCGGCCGGTCCCGCTGGATGGCGGCCGTGGTGACGCCCTCGTAGCCGCCGTAGTCCCACTCCCGCAGATCCGGCTCGGTCTCCGCGCCCTTCAGCCCCGCCAGCTCGGCCGTGCGCACGGCCCTGACCCGGGGGCTGGTGAGCACCAGGGCGATGTCGCGCCCCTCCAGCGCCGGCCGCAGCGCCTCGGCCTCCCGCTCCCCGCGCTCGGTCAGCGGGAGGTCCGTCCAGCTGGTGTGCCGGCCGTCCCGGCTCCAGGCCGTCTCGCCGTGCCGGATCAGCAGCAGCTCACCCATCGTTGCCGGGAGCCGCCGCCCCCTCGGTCCGGGCCTGCTCCACCGAGGCCCGCACCTCGTCCATGTCCAGGGCCCGCGCCTGCCCGATGATGTCCTCCAGCGCGGCCTCCGGCAGCGCGCCGGGCTGGGCGTACACGGCGATGTTGTCCCGCACGATCATCAGCGTGGGGATCGACCGGATCTCGAACGTCGCCGCGAGCTCGGGCTGTGCCTCGGTGTCCACCTTGGCGAACACCAGGTCCTGGTGGCGCCCGGCCGCCCGCTCGAAGACGGGGGCGAAGTTCCGGCACGGGCCGCACCACTCGGCCCAGAAGTCGATGAGCACGAATCCGTTGCCGGAGACGACCTCGTCGAAGTTGTCCTTGGTGAGCTCCACGGTGCTGCTGCTCATGAGCGCCTTCCCGCTTCCGGTTGTCCGTCGCGTCCGGGCCAGTGTGGCCCAAGCACGCCAACAGGCGGGGAAGGCGGCCTATTCCGGCGGCCGCCCCCGTGCCGTCCCCCACGCCGGCCCACCGTCGGCCGGGGTGAGACCGGTGTCACACCGGGCGCCGCGCCAGCGTACGCCCCCGGAAAACACCGCGCCCCGGCCGGAAGATCCCGGTCGGGGCGTCGAAACGGCAGGCGAGATCGTTTCTGCACCTGAACCGCGCGTGTGGGGCGGGTGGGACTCGAACCCACGGCCGACGGATTATGAGTCCGCTGCTCTAACCGGCTGAGCTACCGCCCCGTTCACGGCGCGTCGCGCACAACTGTGCGCGCCGTCTGCCGCAGCATAGCCGCTCATACGATCTGCTGCCCCGGTGGGTCCGTATCGTGTGATCGGTCTGACCATGAGGACTTCGATCACGCCGGTTCGGTTCCCGCTTCCGGCGGTTTCCGGCATGAAAAAAGGACCCCGAGGGGTCCTGATCTCACTGCTCCCCCGACTGGACTCGAACCAGTAACCTGCCGATTAACAGTCGGCTGCTCTGCCAATTGAGCTACAGGGGACCGCGCTCCCCCGACTGGACTCGAACCAGTAACCTGCCGATTAACAGTCGGCTGCTCTGCCAATTGAGCTACAGGGGATTGTCGCGTTTGCCTCGAATGCTCGTCCGGCCGGTCTCCCGGGCGGCGCGCGCTCGCTGCGAGACATACATTAGCGCAAGCAGGGGGGTGCTCCGCCAATCGGTATCCCCGCAGGCCCCGGGAGTGACCTTCGGCCCGGCCGGGTAGGCGGCTGGCGGCGGGCTCAGCGGACCCAACGGAAGGACGGGCGCGATGCGCTACCGGCTGACCTTCATCACCGGCGCGGCTGTGGGGTACGTGCTCGGCGCG
Organism: Streptomyces hesseae; assembly: GCF_031845785.1. Taxonomy (NCBI): domain Bacteria; kingdom Bacillati; phylum Actinomycetota; class Actinomycetes; order Kitasatosporales; family Streptomycetaceae; genus Streptomyces; species Streptomyces hesseae. The sequence goes on along the minus strand of NZ_JAVRFI010000014.1, from coordinate 137,759 downwards.
CGCGCCGGGCGCGAGCGGTACGAGGAGCTGCGCAAGGGCGCGCGGCGGATCGCGCAGAACCCGGCGGTGCGCAACACCGCCGAGACCGCCGCCGTGAACGGCCGGGCCCTCGTCACCCGGACGTTCGACAAGGTCGGGGACCGGCTGCCCGGCCCCGTCGCGGAGCGGATCCGCTCCCTGCGCGAGCGGGGACAGGGCGGCGTCGAGGACGACTGGGGCACGAGCAACACCTGACCGGCACTCGAATGGCCGTCCGGATGCCGCCGATGCCAAAAGGTTTGGCATCATCTCGGCATGGGCATAGTCGCGGGGTTGGGCAGTTCCTCCGAGGGCACGAGCGTCGTCGTCTGCGACGCGGAGTCGGGAGCCGTGCTGCGGCAGGGCTACGCGCCCCATCCGGCGTCCGCTCCGGAGGGTGACCCACAGGCATGGCTGATCTCGCTGGGCGAGGCGGCCACCGGCGGAGTCCTGGAGGGCGTCCAGGCCATCGGCGTCGCCGCGCAGCAGCACGGGCTGCTGACGCTGGACGCGGGCGGCGTCCTCGTCCGTCCCGCCCTCCTCGGCAACGACAAGCGCGTCCAGGCCGCCGCGGCCGAGCTGACCGACGCCCTGGGCGGCCGGGCCGCGTGGGCGGAGGCCGTCGGTTCGGTGCCGCAGGCCGGGCAGGCCGTGGCGAAGCTGCGCTGGCTGGCCCGTAACGAGCCGGAGTCCGCGGCCCGGGTGGCCACGGTCCTCCAGCCGCACGACTGGCTGGTCTGGCAGCTGCTGGGCCGCCCGGTACGCTGCGCGACCGACCGCGGCGACGCCTCCGGCACGGGCTTCTGGTCGGCGGCCACGGGCGAGTGGCGGCCCGATCTGGTGGAGCTGGCCCTGGGCCGCCAGGCGACGCTCCCGGACGTGCTGGGGCCCGCCGAGCCGGCCGGGCACACCCCCGAGGGGCTGCTGATCTCCGCCGGTACGGGCGAGACGATGGCGGCGGCCTTCGGGCTGGGCGTGGGGCCGGGCGACGCGGTGGTCTCGCTGGGCGCCTCGGGCTCCGTCTTCGCCGTCCACCACTCCGCGCTCGCGGACGCGACCGGCACCATCACGTCCTTCGCCGACGCGACCGGCATGCACCTGCCCGTCGTCCACACGCTCAACGCCGTGCGGGTACTGCGCGGCACCGCCGAGATGCTCGGCACGGACCTGCCGGGCCTCTCCGAGCTCGCCCTGCGCTCCTCCGCCGGCTCCTACGGCCTGGTGCTCCTGCCCTACCTGGAGGGCGAGCGGACCCCGCACCTGCCCCACACGGCGGGCACCCTGTCCGGTCTGCGGCGCGAGAGCATGAAGCCCGAGCACCTGGCCCGGGCGGCCTTCGAGGGCATGCTGTGCGGCCTCACGGACGCCCTGGACGTGCTGCGCGGGCGCGGTGTCGAGGTGCGCCGGGTGTTCCTGCTGGGCGCGACGGCCGAGCTGCCGGCCGTGCAGGCGATCGCGCCGTCGCTGTTCGGGGCGCAGGTCGTCGTGCCGCAGCCGGCCGACTACGCGGCGCTGGGCGCGGCCCGGCAGGCGGCCTGGGCGCTGGGCGCGCAGCAGGGCGTGCTGTCCCCGCAGCAGCCCCCGCTGTGGCCCGCGGCGGCCAGTCAGGTCTTCGACGTCGCGGGCGAGGATGTGGCGGTCGGGCAGGCGGTGCGCCAGCAGTACGCGACCGTGCGCGAGCAGACCCACCCGGGAGCCTTCGACGCGGGCCGGTGAGACGCGGTCAGTGACCCGTGTACCCGTGTGAGCCCGCTCAGTCCAGATAGCCGCGCAGCTGGTCGGCGAAGGCGTGGTCGCGCAGCTTGTTGAGGGTCTTGGACTCGATCTGGCGGATGCGCTCCCGGGTGACGCCGAAGATCCGGCCGATCTCCTCCAGGGTGCGCGGCCGGCCGTCGACGAGCCCGTAGCGCAGCTGGACGACCTTGCGCTCGCGCTCGCCGAGGGTGGAGAGCACGGCCTCCAGGTGTTCGCGCAGCAGCAGGAAGGCGGCCGACTCCACGGGCGAGGCGGCGTCGCCGTCCTCGATGAGGTCGCCGAGGGCGACGTCGTCCTCCTCGCCGACGGGCGCGTGCAGCGACACCGGTTCCTGGGCCAGCCGCAGGACCTCGCTGACGCGTTCCTCCGACAGGTCGAGGGTGGCGGCGACCTCCTCGGCTGTGGGCTCGTAGCCGCGCTCCTGGAGCATCCGGCGCTGGACGCGCACCACGCGGTTGATCAGCTCGACGACGTGGACGGGGACGCGGATGGTCCGGGCCTGGTCGGCCAGCGCCCGGGACATCGCCTGACGGATCCACCAGGTCGCGTACGTCGAGAACTTGTAGCCGCGCGCGTAGTCGAACTTCTCAACCGCCCTGATGAGACCGAGGTTTCCCTCCTGGACGAGGTCGAGCATCGTCAGCCCGCGGCCGATGTAGCGCTTGGCGACGGAGACGACGAGGCGCAGATTCGCCTCGATGAGACGGCGCTTGGCCATCCTGCCGAGCACGACCAGCCGGTCGAGGTCGAGGGCGAGCTGGGTGTCGAGGTCCGGGGTGCTGCCGAGCTTCTCCTCGGCGAACAGGCCCGCCTCGACACGGCGGGCGAGATCCACCTCCTCGGCGGCGGAGAGCAGCGGGATCCGGCCGATCTCCCTCAGATACTGGCGGAAGAGGTCGGAGGAGGGGCCGCTCGTATCGGCCCGTGCGGCCCGTTCGGCCCGTTCGGGGACCGGCTCCGGGGCGGGATCGTCGGGGAGGGCCAGGGTCTCGGACGCTGGCGGCTCGGCCTGCTGGGGCACCGCCGCCAGCGGGTGGGCCGGGGCCTTCAGGGTCGGGGTCCGGGTCTGCACGGGGGCGACCTCCAGGTGATCGCTGCTGAGGCGGCAGAACGAGCGGCTGGACGTACGGCGGCCGGGGAGCCGACGCGGCGTCGGACATCGGGGGGATTCCGGTCCGGCACGCCGGACCTGCCGCGCTCCGGGCCCCATGAGGCACCGCCCACCAGTGTGGGGCACGACGCGTGCCCGCCACGAGGGGCGTGCGCTCACTTTCTGAGCCCGGATCGTGACCGGGCGTACTTATGTCCTGCGGGTGCGGCCCGGTGGGCCGGTTTGTGCCCACCCTCCCCCGGCCCCGCGGCACGCCTGCCCACAAACGGGCTGGTTAAAGCGCGTCGGCCCCGCGGTCCTTCAGCGCGCGCCCGTACTGCTCCAGGACCCACAGCTCGTTCTGGACGGCCGCCAGGTGCTCGGGGTCGGGGCGGTCGCCGAGGCGGACCAGGCCGGCCTGGACGTCCTTGATGCGCCGCTCGACGGCCCGCAGCCGCACCTGGACGAGCTGGACGCCCGCGTACACCTCGTCGACGGTCTTCGCGCGCACCGCCTCGACGGCGAGCTCGGTCACCAGGGAACGCACCGTGTCGTCGGGTGCGGCGTCGCGGACCTTCGCCAGATAGCCCGCGTCGGCACCCGTGACACCGCCGGCCGCCTCGATGGCGCGGCGTACGAGCACGTACGGCGCGGCGGTGAACTCGTCCTCGCCGTACGCGTCGAAGGCCGGGGCCACCAGGTGGGGGTGCTGAAGGGCGAGCTTGAGCAGCTCGCGCTCGGTGAGCGCGGCCGGGCTGCGCAGATTGAGCGCGGGCCCGCGCGCGGCCTGCGGCTGCGGCGCGGCGGCCGGCGGCGCGCTCTGCCGGGCGGGCGTACGGCCGTCGGGGCGCTGGCCCCGCTCACGGGCCCAGCGGGCGAGCTGGCCGACGCGGCGCACCACGAACTGGGTGTCGAGGATGCCGAGCATGCCCGCGAGCTGGACGGCGTACTCGTGCTGGATGGAGCTGTTCTTGATGTTGGCCACGATGGGCGCGGCCGCCTCCAGGGCGGCGGCGCGGCCCTCGGCGGTGTCCAGGTTGTGACGGGCGACGCCCTGGCGGATGGCGAAGGCGAACAGCGGGGTGCGGGCGTCGACCAGGGCCGCCACGGCGGCGTCGCCCTCGGCGAGGCGCAGCTCGCAGGGGTCCATGCCGCCGGGGGTGATGGCGATGGAGGTCTCGGCGGCGAACTTCTGGTCGTCCTCGAAGGCGCGCAGGGCGGCCTTCTGGCCGGCGGCGTCGCCGTCGAAGGTGAAGACGACCTCGGAGGCGGCGTTGTCCATCAGCAGCCGCCGCAGGATCTTGATGTGGTCGCCCGCGAAAGCGGTACCGCAGGTGGCGATGGCGGTGGTGACGCCGGCCAGGTGGCAGGCCATGACGTCGGTGTAGCCCTCGACGACGACGGCGCGGTTGGTCTTGGCGATGTCCTTCTTGGCGAGGTCGATGCCGTAGAGGACATGCGACTTCTTGTAGATCGCCGTCTCGGGGGTGTTGAGGTACTTCGGGCCGTTGTCGTCGTCGCGGAGCTTGCGGGCGCCGAAGCCGATGACCTCGCCGGTGATGTCGCGGATGGGCCACATCAGGCGGCCGCGGAAGCGGTCGATGGGCTTGCCGCTGCGGCTGTCCTGGGCGAGGCCGGAGAGCAGCAGCTCCTTGTCGGAGAAGCCCTTGCCGCGCAGGAAGCGGGTGAGGTGGTCCCAGCCGGCCGGGCTGTAGCCCACGCCGAAGTGCTCGGCGGCGGCCTGGTCGAAGCCCCGGCCCGCCAGGAACTTCCGGCCGATCTCGGCCTCGGGGCTCGCCAGCTGGTCCGCGTAGAACCGGGCGGCGATCTTGTGGGCCTCGATCAGGCGGATGCGTTCGCCCTGCTGGCGGCCCGGGGTGTAGCCGCCCTCCTCGTAGCGCAGGGTGATGCCGGCCTGGGAGGCCAGGCGCTCGATCGTCTCGGAGAAGGAGAGGTGGTCGATCTTCATGATGAAGTCGACGGTGTCCCCGCCCTCCTGGCAGCCGAAGCAGTAGAAGAGCCCCTTGGCGGGGCTCACCTGGAAGGACGGGGACTTCTCGTCGTGGAAGGGGCACAGGCCCTTGAGGTTGCCGCCGCCCGCGTTGCGCAGCTGGAGGTACTCGGACACGACGGCGTCGATCGGGACCGCGTCCCGGACCGCCTTCACGTCGTCATCGTTGATCCTGCCTGCCACGCCGTGAATTCTACGGCCGCCGGGCGGCGCCGCCGTCGCCTTCCATCAGTCCCGGCGCCCGGGGAGCCGGTCCAGGGGCACGGAGGGGTCGGCGAGGGCGTCGAGGTCCGGGCGGGCACCGGCGCGGATGAGTTTCTGGATGTCCTCGGTGACGTCCCACACATTGACGTTCATCCCGGCGAGGACCCGGCCCTCGGCGAGCCAGAAGGCGATGAACTCGCGCTTGCCGACGTCGCCCCGGCAGACGACCTGGTCGTAGGAGCCGGGCGGTGCGTAGCCGGAGTACTCCATGCCGACGTCGTACTGGTCGGAGAAGAAGTACGGCACCCGGTCGTAGGAGACCTCCTGGCCGAGCATGGCGCGGGCGGCGGCGGGCCCCTCGTTGAGGGCGTTGGCCCAGTGCTCGACGCGCAGGCGGGTGCCCAGCCAGGGGTGCTCGGCGGCGGCGACGTCGCCCGCGGCGTAGATGTCGGGGTCGGAGGTGCGCAGGGAGGCGTCGACGGCGATGCCGCCGCCGTCGGCGCGGTCGACGAGGGCGAGGCCGGCGGCTTCGGCGAGGGCGGTGCGGGGGGCGGCGCCGATGGCGGCGAGGACGTCGTGGGCGGGGTGCTCCTCGCCGTCGTCGGTGCGGGCGGCCAGGACCATCCCGTCGTGGCCGGCGATGTCGGTGAGGCGGGCGCCGAAGTGGAAGCGGACGCCGTGCTCGGCGTGGAGGTCGGTGAAGAGCTGGCCGAGTTCGGGGCCGAGGACGGTGTGCAGCGGGGTGGGCTCGGCCTCGACGACGGTGACCTCGGCGCCGTAGCCGCGGGCGGCGGCGGCGACCTCCAGGCCGATCCAGCCGGCTCCGGCGATCACGAGGTGGCCGTTGTCCCGGCCGAGGGAGGACAGCACGCCGCGCAGCCGCTCGGCGTGGGCGAGGCGGCGCAGGTGGTGGACGCCGGCGAGGCCGGTGCCGGGGATGTCGAGGCGGCGGGGCTCGGCGCCGGTGGCCAGCAGCAGCTTGTCGTAGTGGACGAGGGTGCCGTCGCCCAGGCGCACGGTTTTCGCGGCCCGGTCGAGGTGGACGGCGGGCTGGCCGAGGTGCAGCTCGACGTCGGCTTTGGCGTACCAGTCGGGCTTGTGGACGAAGACGCTGTCCCGGGCGTCGCGGCCCGTGAGGTACCCCTTGGAGAGCGGGGGGCGCTCGTAGGGGTGCTCGCGTTCGTCGCAGATGAGGATCACCCGGCCGGTGAAGCCCTCCTGCCGGAGGGTCTCGGCCGCCTTGGCGCCGGCCAGTCCTCCTCCGACGATGACGAACGTCTGGTTCGCGTCCACCACTTGCTGCCTCCTCGCTGCCGCCGTGCCACGCCGTGCGTGGTACGGCCATCGGGTCTCACGTCCGCGGGCCACGCCTCCGGGCGGACCGCGCCACCTCGGAAGGCGCCAACGCCGAGCGTGCCGTACCCCGCGTGCCGCCGGTAGAGGGAGTACCCCGGACGGGGCGGCCGCCGCAAGGGGTCGGGCGGGTCACGACCGGGGCCGGGCGGCCCCGCCGCCGACGAGCCGGGCGTGGAGAGAGCGGGCGGAGCTGTCGGTCAGGGCGGCGATCTGGTCGACGATCGCGCGCAGCCGCCCGGCGTCGTCCTTCGCCTCGGTCCACAGGGAGTGGAACTGCGGGTCGAGGCCGTCGGGGGCGCGGGCCACGAGGGCCTCGGCGAGCTCGGCGATGACGACGCGCTGTTCGGCGCGGAGCTTCTCCTGGTCCTCGCGCTGCATCACATAGCGGTCGGCGACGGCCTTGAGCACGGCGCACTCCAGGCGGGTGCCCCGGGGGACGACCAGTTCGGCCCGGTACCGGGTGAGCCGACCGGGCCCTCCCCCAGAGCCTGAACGGCCTGGGAGGTACCCCCATGCGGCCCTTGTGGCCTCCTCCGCCGCCAGGCAGAAGCGGCCGATGAGCTGGCTCGTCGCGTCCTTCAGGCTGGCCTGGGAGACGGCCGAGCCGTCGTAGCCGTGCGGCCACCACTCCTGCTCCAGGAGCCGGTCGAGGGCGTCGGCGAGCTCGTCGGGGGCGGCGCCCGGGGCGTAGCGGCCGGCGGCGACGGCGAAGATCTCCCGGCGCTCGGACTCGGCGAGCAGGACATGGGGGTCGAGGTGGCCGGCGTGGAGGCCGTCCTCGACGTCGTGCACCGAATAGGCGACGTCGTCGGCCCAGTCCATGACCTGGGCCTCGAAGCTGCGGCGGTGGCCTGGGGCGCCCTGGCGCAGCCAGGCGAAGACGGGCATGTCGTCGGCGTAGACGCCGAACTTCGGGGAGTCCGGGTCGGTGGGGTGGCCGCCCTGCGGCCAGGGGTACTTGGTGGCTGCGTCCAGGGCGGCGCGCGTCAGGTTGAGGCCGACGCTGACGACCTCGCCGGTGGCGGGGACGGTGACGAAGCGCTTGGGTTCCAGGCGGGTGAGCAGCCGCAGCGACTGGGCGTTGCCCTCGAAACCGCCGCAGGCACCGGCGACTTCGTTGAGCGCCTGCTCGCCGTTGTGGCCGAAGGGCGGATGGCCGAGGTCGTGGGCCAGGCAGGCGACCTCCACCAGGTCGGGGTCGCAGCCGAGGGCGGCGCCCAGCTCCCGGCCGACCTGGGCGCACTCCAGGGAGTGCGTCAGCCGGGTGCGGGGGCTGGCGTCCCAGCCGCGGGCGCTGGTGCCGGGGGTGACCACCTGGGTCTTGCCGGCCAGCCGGCGCAGCGCCGCGGAGTGCAGCACCCGCGCCCGGTCGCGCTGGAAGGCGGTGCGGCCCGGCCGTTTGTCGGGCTCGGGAGCCCACCGCTCCAGGTCGGCCGGGTCGTATCCGGCGATGCCGTCCTGCTCTGTCACGGGCCCTGCTGCGCTGCCGTTCATACCCCCGACGGTAGCCCCAGGGTGTGACAGCAGCGATGCGTGCGGGGGTCTTCACGGGGACTTCGCGGGGCCCTCCGCCGGTGCCGGGGCGCTTCGGGAACCCGCGGCTCCGCCGCGACGTTGGCCCTTCGCGATACGGGGGAGGTCCATATGGGTGTGACGAGCGGTGCCGGGCTGCCCGGATTGCGGTACCGGCTGCGCCGGGCGCGGCCGCGGCTGCGGCTGCCCGCGACCGTCGCCGGGCGGAGGCGGGCGGTGCGGGGTGTGATGGCGGGCTGTGTGCTGGCGCTGCTGCCCGTCACCTGGGTGCACGCGGCGGGCACGCCCCGGGTGCGGACCGCCGGTGACGTCCCGGCGGCCCCGGTCGCCATGGTCTTCGGCGCGGGCCTGTGGGGCGGCAAGCCGTCCCCGTATCTGGCCCACCGCCTGGACACGGCGGTGGACCTGTACCGCGCGGGCAAGGTCCGGGTGCTGCTGGTGACGGGCGACAACAGCCGTGACGACTACGACGAACCGGACGCGATGCGCGCGTATCTGACGAGACGCGGGGTGCCCGACGACCGGATCGTCAGCGACTTCGCCGGTTTCGACACCTGGGACTCGTGCGCCCGCGCCAAGCGGGTCTTCGGGGTGGACCGGGCGGTCCTGATCAGCCAGGACTTCCACATACGGCGCGCGGTGGCGCTGTGCGGGGCGGCCGGCATCGACGCGTACGGCGTCGGGGCGGGCGAGAAGCACGACATCACCTGGCTGGCGGGCGGGGCCCGGGAGGTCCTCGCCGCGGGCAAGGCCGCGCTGGACGCGGTCGTACGGCCCGGCCCGGCCTTCCTGGGCCCGCACGAGCCGGGCGTGGAGCGGGCGCTGGAGACGGCGGGGCGGTAGCCGTACGGCGGCCGGGGTCAGTTCAGCTGGACCACCTGGTCCAGGGGCTTCCAGTCCGCGGTGTACATCCGCACCAGCAGCTGATTGCGGTCGTTGATCGCCTCGACGTCGGCCGGCGTGCCGCCGTCGGGCACGTCCAGCAGTTCATCGAGGCGGTGCGGGCCACCGTGCGGGTCCCACACCACGGGCACGGTGCGGTAGTCGGTGGCCGACGTGTGGACGGTGCCGGTGATCCAGCCCCGGCTGTTGACCCCGGCGGCTTCTCCGCCGAAGCCCAGGTCCGTCAGCTCCTGCGGCTCGGCGGGCCCGTCCCAGCGCGTCGGGGTGGCGCGCCCGTCGGAGCCCGGGCGCCGCTGCCCGCCCACGAGCACGCCCCGGTCGCTCACGCCCCTCGCCCAGGTCCGCGAGGTGTGTCCCGGGGTGGGCGCATAGGTCTCGACGCTGCCGTCGGGGTGCCAGGCGGCGGCGGTGTTCCTGCTGCTGCCGACGATCAGGCCCGCCTCGTTCACGGCCATGGCGGTGGTGCCCTCGCCCGCCGCGCCCAGCAGCTGGAAGCCCCCGCCGGGGGTCCACCGGTAGGACATGTAGACGGGCTCGGGGCGGCGGGGGTCGGGGCGGACGAGGTGGTACGCCGTGAGGAGCACGGTGCCGTCCTCGCCGATCCGGGGCGAGCCGTAGAGCACCGCCACCTGGCCGGGGGGAATCCCGATCCTGGTCACGGAGCCGTCGGCGGCCCACAGGATCAGGCCGTCCGTGTGGTGCACACCCACGACCCGGCCGTCGTCCGTGAGGTCGGAGGGAGCGGCGTCCGGCACCTTCTGGAGCGCCCGGCGCTCCCCCGTCGTCGCGTTCCACACCATCTGGTCGCCCTGCTTGGTCGTGAACGCGACCTCTCCGTTTCTGTTGACGGCGGGGGCGGCGGACTCCCCCTCGAGCGTGCCGACCACCCGCGCGTGGACGCGCTTGCCCGCGTCGTCCTCCGCCCGGGCGGTGCCGGTCGGTATCAGCAGTCCCAGCAGCGCCGCCGTGGCGACGGCGGCGGGTCTCCAGCTCCTCGACATGGTTGTCCCCCTGTTCGACCTGTTCGGCTACGAAGAAGGACACCGTGCTCGAAGACCGGCCCGGCCCGCTCCCGGAACGCCGTCACTGGCGGCTTCCCGTCACCTCCTTGGCTCCCGCCCATTGATCGCGTCCAGGTAGAGCTTGAAGATCTCGTCGTCGTTGACGGGGCTGTAGGAGACCCGGTCGGCGTCATCGCCGTCGGGGCCGCCGCCGTTGAGGCCGCCGAGGACGCCGACGAGGTCGCCCGTTCCGGTCTTCTCGCTGAAGTGGAGAAGCCAGGGGCTGCCCGAGGTGCCCGAGGTGAACCCGTCGCAGCGCATCTTCAGCTGGTTGTGCCCCTCCAGCCGGGCGGTCAGGGCCGTGCAGCGGACGGCCTGGTCGGCGGGGTCGCTGTCGGCGCTCGGATAGCCGATGACGGTGACCAGATCGGTGAAGCCGGGCGTGCGGACCAGCCGGTTGGCGCCCGTGACCCGCTCGATCTGCCGGCCCCGGCCGTCGGGTCTGACCGTGGCGAAGGCGAAGTCCAGGTCGGAGCCGTCGCCGTAGTCGTCGCGCCGGGGGTCGGCGAAGGCGCGGTCCACGGTCCACACCCCGTACGGCTGGGAGCCCGCGCCCTGCCGGTAGTCCGGGACGAAGGAGGCGCCCTCGCCGAAGCCGCAGTGGCCGGCGGTGACGATGAGGTTGCCCTTGGGGCTGTGCACCACGCTGGCCGTGCAGTGGTGGTCCTTCATGTCCTCGCCGGCGTAGAAGAGCACGCCGACCGAGGGCACCCCGTCGAAGTGGCGCGCGCTGCCGGAGATCCTCCGGACCTCGCCCCCGGCGCCGTCCGCGCCGTCGGCGGTGTCCGCCGTACGGGTGGGCCCCCAGAAGCGGCGGGCCTCCGCGCTGGACCAGTTGCCGCCCCGGCCGTGCCCGCCGGCCCCCCTGGGCACGGCGGCCGCGAGCGCGACGACGTACAGGCCCGCGAGCACGGCCCGGACCCAAGGGACCCTGGACCACCGGAGGAAACGCACAGGCACCCCCACCACGTCAGGAAGGCTGTCGACAGGCTAACCGCAACAACCGGGATCGCAGCGCACCGAGCAGCTTTCCGGAAGGTCGGTAGTGCGAATGACCGATGAATTCCCTCCGGCGCCGCCCCGGCGCGCGGGCCCCCGCACGGGTACAAGTACGGGCGCGAGTAGTGTCGGCGCCATGACTGGCTGGAGCGCGAAGGACATCCCCGACCAGAGCGGCCGCACCGCCGTGGTGACCGGCGCCAACAGCGGCATCGGCTATGTGACCGCGCGGGAACTGGCCCGGCGGGGCGCGAGGGTGGTGCTGGCCTGCCGGGACGTCACCCGGGGCAAGGCCGCCGAGGAGCTGATGCGAGCTCAGGTGCCGGACGCGGACCTGCGGTTGGCGACACTGGACCTCGCCGACCTGTCGTCGGTACGGGCCTTCGTGAAGGAACTTCCGGAGGACCGCGTCGATCTGCTGGTGAACAACGCCGGGGTGATGGCGCTGCCGCAGCGCCGGACCGTGGACGGCTTCGAGATGCAGTTCGGCACCAACCACCTCGGCCACTTCGCGCTGACGGGCCTGCTGCTGCCCCGGCTGCGCGCCGCCGGCCCCGGGGCGCGGGTGGTGACCGTCTCCAGCGGGCTGCACCTCCTCGGCACGGTCGACCCGCGCGACCCGCAGATGGACCACCGCTACCGGCGCTGGATCGCCTACGGCCGTTCGAAGAGCGCCAACCTGCTGTTCGTGCACGAGCTGTCGCGCCGGCTGACCGCCGAGGGCGGGGCCGTCGTGGCGGCGGCCGCGCATCCGGGGTACGCGGCGACCAATCTCCAGACAGCGGGAGCCCGGATGGAGGGGCGGGCCTGGATGGAGCGGGGCGCGGAGCTCCTGAACCGTGTCGTCGCGCAGAGCGCGGAGGACGGGGCGCTGCCGTCGCTCTACGCCGCCACGGCGGCGGACGTACGCCAGGACGACTTCATCGGCCCGCGCGTCCAGCTGCTGCGCGGCGCGCCCACCCGCTCGGTACGGGCGTGGTGGACGCGCGACGACCGGGCGAGCGCGGGCCTGTGGGCGGTGTCGGAGCGGATGACGGGCGTGACGTATCCCTGACCGGGGGGGACGACGTATCCCTGACGACGTACCCCTGACGGGGGCCGGCAACGGGCCAGGACGGCCTTGCGGTGGCCGGTGGGGCGCAGGCCCCCGTCCCTACTCCAGCCCCGCCGACCGCAGCAGTCTGCGCGCGCCCTCACTGTCGATGCGGTCCGCCAGCGCGCCCAGCGGCATCGCGCCCTCGCGGAGCAGACCGCTCTCGCGGGCGCGGCGCACGCCCCTGTCGAGGTGGTGCCAGAGCAGCGGGTTCGCGGTCAGGACCTTGGGGTCGAACTCCACGCGGTTGCCCGCCACGTCCCGCAGCACCAGCCGCGGGGACATGCCGTCGGATCTGCGCACCCGGGTGAGCAGATCGGTCCGTACCCGGCGCTCGCGCAGCAGGCCCCGCACCGCCAGCCAGTTCTCGCCGGCCGTGACGTACGGGGGCCACAGCACGGCGACGAGCGTCATGGCGATGACCGTCCAGCAGCCGCCGCGCGGCCAGTTGACGCTGCCCCGGGCGACGTCGGCGAGGAGCAGCGCCCCGCCGAGCCCCAGCCCGCACCACCAGGCCGAGCGGGCCTCGCGCCGCCAGCCGAGGTCCCGGGCGAGAACGCGGCCCGGCGCCCCGGGTTTTCCGGGCTTCCCGGCGTGCGTCCGTCGTACGTAGCCACCGTGCCGCGCTCGTAGCGTCTGTCGCCGTCCCATGCTCCTGACGCTAGAACCGCTCCCCGAATGCGGCGCGGGATGTTGACGGCGTACTGACGTGGCCTTGGCCAATCCTTGCGCCGCTCTGACGCCCCTTCCATCTCCCGCGTCAATAACGCGTATGGAAAACGCCAAGGCGCGCCAAGACGCCGCCAAGGCTGGTCGCGGCCTCCTCCACGCCAGCGCACGCTGAGCGCTCGGACACCACGGAGGTACGACAAAACATGTCCATGCTGGCCAATTCGGAGAACGCTGCCGCCGGTACCGGCGAGGAACCGCCTGATACCGGCTCCGCGCGGTCCGCCGAGGACCGGCACCGGCTGACGGCCGTCCAGGGCCTGGCGGCCCTGTCGCTCGACGCGATGGCGTCGGTGGCGTACGGGCCCGAGTCGATCGTTCTCGTACTGGCGGCGGCCGGGGCGCACGGTCTCGGGTTCACCCTGCCGGTCACGCTCGCGATCGCCGCCCTGCTGGCCGTCCTCGTCGCCTCCTACCGGCAGGTCATCGCGGCCTTCCCCGACGGCGGCGGCTCCTACGCGGTCGCCAAGCGCCACCTGGGCCGGCGCACCAGCCTGTTCACGGCGGCCTCCCTGGTCCTGGACTACGTGCTGAACGTGGCGGTCTCGGTCACCGCCGGCGTCGCCGCCCTGACCTCCGCCTTCCCCTCCCTCTACGCGGACCGGCTGTGGATCTGCCTGGCCGTGCTGGTCCTGGTCACCGGCGTCAATCTGCGCGGCATCGTGGAGTCCGCCAAGGCGTTCATCGTGCCCACCGCCGTCTTCGTCGGCTCGATTCTCGCCATGATCGTCGTGGGGCTCTTCCGCTCCGCCCCCGCCAGCACCGAGGCCGCCGCCGGGCACGCCTCCGCCCTGGCCGGCAACGCCACCGCCGTCGGCGCGCTCCTGCTGCTGAAGGCGTTCGCCGCGGGCTGCTCGGCGCTCACCGGCGTCGAGGCCGTCGCCAACGCCGTCCCGTCCTTCCGCGCCCCCGCCACCCGGCGGGCACAACGCACGGAGGTCGCCCTCGGCGCGCTGCTCGGCGTCATGCTGATCGGCCTGTCGGTACTGATCGGCCGCTTCCACCTCCAGCCGGTCGAGGGCGTCACCGTCCTCGCCCAGCTCGCGGACGCCTCACTGGGCCACAACTGGGCGTTCTACGTGGTGCAGTTCGCCACCGTCATACTTCTGGCGCTGGCCGCGAACACGTCCTTCGGCGGGCTCCCGGTCCTGATGGGCCTGCTGGCCCGCGACAACTACCTGCCGCACGTCTTCGGCCTCAAGGCCGACCGCCAGGTCCACCGGCACGGCGTACTGGCGCTGGCCGCCGTCTCCGCGCTGCTGCTGCTCTTCTCCGGCGGCGACGTCAACACGCTCGTGCCGCTCTTCGCGATCGGCGTGTTCGTCGGCTTCACCATCTGCCAGATCGGCATGGTGCGCCACTGGCGGCAGGAACGTTCCGCCGGGTGGCGGGGCAAGGCGCTCCTCAACGGCTTCGGCGCGGTGCTGACGGGTGTGTCGGCGGTGGTCGTCACGTCCACGAAGTTCGCCGAGGGCGCCTGGCTGATCGTGGTGGCGCTGCCCGTGCTGGTCCTGGCCTTCGAGGTGGTCCACCGGGCGTACGAGCGGATCGGCGAGCGGCTGGAGCTGGGCCGGGTGCCCGAGGCTCCGCGCCGCTGTCACTCCGTGGTCGTCGTCCCGGTCTCCTCGCTGTCCCGGCTGACGAGCAAGGCGCTGACGGCGGCGGTGTCGCTGGGCGACGAGGTGGTGGCTGTGACGGTCACCCAGCCGGACACCGAGGGCCGCCGTGCGGCGGAGTCGCTGCGGCGGGACTGGGAGCTGTGGCGGCCGGGCGTCGACCTGGTGGAACTGCCCGCGCCGACGCGGGCGCTGGGCCGGCCGATCGTCGACTACGTCCGCGAACTGTCGGACCGCCACCCGGACACCCGGGTCACGGTGCTGATACCGGAGGTCGAGCCCGCCCGCCTGTGGCAGCGGCTGCTCCAGAACCAGCGCGGCGCGGTCGTCGCCCACGCGGTGCGGCGGGATACGGATGCGGTTATTTGCCGGTTGCGGTTCCGGATCGGGGCGCAGGCGGGGTGAGCGATGCGGCCGGTCGTGTCGGCCCCCGCCAAACACCGGCCGACGCGGCCGGCTCACAGCGACTACTGGAGATCCCGCTGCTCCCCCATCGGATGCCAGTAGATCGTGATGTAGCCCGATCCCTTGATGACCTGGGGACCGTGTGTTGTGATCTTCACGGATTCCCCCTTGTGCACTGGCGCGGTGATGGAGTCGGTCGCCTTGGTGCCGCCATCCAGGTAGCCCTGCGGGATGCCTGCCGAGTACGATGCGCCGCTGGACACATCCACATTCGCCGCCCATTGAGCGGTCAGTTCACGGGCGTCAGTGGACCCCTCGTGTGTCAGACACACGAGGTGGACCCCGATGAATCCATCAGTCGGTGCCGTGTAGTTCCATTCACCGCCGTCTCCAATGTAGTCACTGTGCTTCGTGTACACGCTCCCGCTGAAGAGGTCGACCGCTCCGGAGGCCACGAAATCACCCTTTGTGTGGAGCTGTCCGACGACCTCGACGCCCATGCCGGTACCACCTGTGGTGAATTTGTGTGGGCTCGCGTAGGCGGTACCGACCGTGAGGTCCTTCTTGATGGTGGTGTCGCCGTCGATGGTGGCGTCTCCATCGACCTGGAGCCCGACGGCCTGGAGACCGGTGACCCCGCTCGTGGTGAGCTTGGTGGCACCGGCGTACTCAACGGCGAGATCACTCTTGGCCGTGAGCATCCCGCCCACCGTGAGCACCCCGAGCGTCGTCGTGCCGCCGACCGTCGCGGCACCGTCCACACCCAGCCCCGTCAGCTGCGGATCCGGCACCGTCACCGTCGTCGTCAGGCAGTGCGTGACACCGCCGATCTCGTACGTCAGGTAGAAGGTCGTGTCACGGGTGACCGTCCCCTTCCACTCCAGGTCGCGGACCGTGTCGTCCTGCCCGTCGGCCGCCTTCGCGCCCGAGCCGTACGAGACCGTGTAGTTGAGCGTCTTCGGGCCGCGCCACGTGAGGTGGACGCCGCGGTCCGGCGCTACGGCCTCCGGCTTCTCCGCCCGGAAGTCGTTGACGATCTGCGCGGGGATCTCCGGCGCCGGGAACTTCGTGAGCGTGCACGTCGTGTAGCCCACGCTGGTCGGCCAGTTGCCCAAATCCTTCGTGGCCGTCTCGCGGATCTCCACCCTTGCCGTGCCCGGCTCCTTGCTGATGCTCAGGTTCTTGAGCGTGATGGTGATGCCCGAGCGGTCCACCGGCGCCTTCTCGTCCTGGTGTGTGGCGCGGAAGTGCTCGTAGTCGCCCTCCGGCAGGCCGGCGACCGCGCCCGTCTGGAGCTGCTCCACGGTCCAGCCGGTGGCGCTGCCCTCGCCGTCCTTGTCGCCGACCACCAGGCTCTGGGCGAGGTCGCCGTGCGGGAGGGAGAGGATGATTTCCCGGCAGTAGACGGATTCGGCGCCGCCGTTGGAGACGACGATATGGAGCGTGGTCGGCGGGGCGCCTTCGGTCGCCGCGTACAGCGGGAACGGCTCGGTGATGACGGCGTAGTCCAGCAGCGGCTGGCCGAGGGGGGACGGCTCGGTCACGGGGTTGGTTCCTTTCGGGGAAGAGGTCACTGTGCTGCACCGCCGTCGAAGGGGTTGGTCAGGCGCAGGAAGCCGGTGCGGACGACCGGGCCGTCCTCGTCCAGGCGGGCCTTCTGGTCGATCTGGACGATCGGCTGGTGGGCCCACTGGGGGTCCGCCGCCGCGTCGGGCACGGTCAGCTCGGCCCAGTCCCAGGTGCCCTGCGGGGATGTGGGGTGCGGCAGGGCGATCGGGGCAGGGGTGTGTGCCTGGGCGGTGGTGGCCGGGAGCTTGCGCGTCGTGGTCAGCACGGGGCTGAGCCGCAGGGCCGGCTTCAGGGCCGCCATCGCGTTGCGCGTGAAACGGGCCGGCAGGCGCAGCTCGGTGACGGGCAGCAGGTCGGTCGTCGCGTGGACGGCGGCCTGCGGGTCGAGCAGCAGCGTCAGGTGGGTGTGCTGCTTGGAGTCGGCCGCCAGGCGGGGCCAGTTCGCCTCGCCGATCTCGCTCACGTAGTCCGTGGGCCGCTCGGTGTCCGGCGTGGTCACCGCGTGGAAGCTCGTGTAGTCGGTCTCGGTGAAGTAGCCGATCAGGCCGTCTCCCCGCTGCCCGGCGTTGCCGAGCCGTACAGGCCACTGATACGTCAGGTGCTTCATCTGCGGGGGTACGGGCTTCCCCTCGTCCCACGCCAGCGGGGTGCGCCAGTCGAGCGCGTACTGCCAGCCCGGGTCGGCGACCGGCGGCCCGTCCAGTTCGAAGCCGAGGCGGGCGCGGACGAGGGCGAGCGGCCGGCCGAGGAGCGCGCCGAGCACCTCGTCGCCGTAAGGGTTGCCGGGGTCGATGCCGGTCAGGGAGCGGTCGACGGTCGACAGCAGGTCCGCGAAGGCGTCGGCGCCCTTGGCGACGAGCTCCCGCAGGAACGCGTGCAACTGCGGCCGCGCGTCGGCCAGGCCGTCGAGCGTACGGACGGACGAGTCCGGCAGCGAGTCCCAGCCCAGCACGGTGGTGACCCCGTCGGGCGAGGTCGCGTCCGCGCGCAGCTTCAGGCGCAGCTCGCCGAGCGGCGTGCCGTCGGGGGCGTAGCAGAGCAGCGAGCGGTCCACGTAGCTGGGGATGATCCAGGCGCACACCGGGGTGGTGCCGGCTTCGAGGTCGACGAGCCGGTCGTCCTGCCGTTCGTCGACGAAGTCGAAGCGCAGCCGGGCGGCCTGGAGGAGGCGCGGCGGCAGCTGGACGAAGCGGTCCTTCAGCTCCTCGTCCGCGCGCTTCTCGCCCGGCAGCAGGCTGTCGCCCACGACAGGGCGCAGGTAGTCGGCATCGCCGGGCAGCAGGACGTCCAGGCTCTGGCCGAACTCGTCGACGACGCTCAGCGCGGCCATGGCGAACTGCCCGGCCCTGATCTGGGCGAACCCGGACGGCAGCCAGCCCTCGAACGGCACCGGCAGCGGTCCCGTGTGCGGCAGGTGGCCCCGGACGTCGCCGACGAGATCGCCGATCGCGCCCGGCGGGCTGAGGTTGGGCGCGGTGTCCCGGCAGGCGAGCCGGCCGGTGAGGCCGTCCAGCTTCTGGGAGAGCAGATCCAGGTCCCCGGCCTGCCCGGCCTCGGCGGCGGCGCCGTGGCGTTCGAGGGCGCCGTTGAGGTTGTGCTGGATCAGGGGGACGAGGAAGCGCCGCCCGGTCGCGTCGACGGTGTGATCCTTGTCGGCCTCACCGCGCTGCCACTGGTAGCGGGTGCCGTCGAACTCCCAGTCCTCGTAGGGGACGTTCCAGTGCCGGACCTGCCACTGGTACAGCAGCGGCTTCCACGGCTGCCGCCACTGCGGCAGCGCTTTGTCGCCCAGCAGCTGAAGGAATTCGCCCAGAAGCGCGGGCACGACGGGGGGCAGTCCGCCGGCCTTGAGGGCGGCGAACGGCGCGGGCAGCTGCCCGCCCAGGGGGACGCCCCCGGTGATCTGTCCGGGCGTCCGGCAGACGAGCCCGTCCTCGGCGCCCGCCGGCGCGGCGTGCGGCGCCGCGTGGCCCTTCGTCCCGGACAGCACCACCGACGGGTCGGTCACCTGCCAGAACGGGGGCTGGGCCTCGCGGCGCAGCTCACAGCCCTCGGGACGGCCGGCCGCGTACGCGCTGAGGGCACGCTCCCGTTCCGCCAGGTCCGCCTGTCGCGCGGCCACCTCGGCGGCGAGCCCCTGCGCGTTGGCCGGGTCGATCTCGGCGCGGAACCGCTCACGGGTGTAGTGGCGCGGGATGAGGGGCAGGCCGTGCATCCACCACAGTGCGTACAACCGCTGCTGGAGATAGGAGAGTTCGCGCGCCTTCGTGTCGTGGTCGTGCTGGAGGGTGTTGAGCCCCACCAGCCACTGCTCATGCCCGGGGGCCACCCCGGACCACGTGACCGACTTCGGGTCGCCGGAGGGGTTGCCGTCGCCGCCGCTGTCGGCGAGCCGCCACACGTAGCCGCCGGGCACCTGGCCGAACCAGCCCTTGTGCAGCTCCTGCGCGGTACGGACCGCGCCGTCCGGACCGTCCAGGGTGTCGGCGAGGCCACTCGTCAGCACGTGCAGCAGAGCGTGGTCGGTGTCCTCGAAAGTGTTGCCGGAACCGTCGGGCAGGGCAGCGGCGCGGGCCAGGGGCGTCAGCGCCGCGTGGGCCTCGTCCACGCTGCTGCCGACGGCGATCGTGACGCTGCTCTTGTCCGGGCGGTCCGACGCGGGGGCCGCGCCGTCGCGGTCCCAGGCCACGCCGGCGACCCGGCCGCAGTAGGTCGTGCTGCCGGGCGTCCAGCCCTGCGGCAGGCCGTCCACGGCCCACCCGAGCCCGGCCAGCACACCCTCCACGGTCGCGTCCGGCGCGGCGAGCAGACGGCGCAGTTCCTCCTGCGCGGCGTCCGAGTACCAGCCGAGGACCTGGTAGTCGACGGTCTCCAGGCCGATGCCGGTCAGCGGGTCGTGGAAGGAGAAGACGTTCTGGTGGTACGGCTGGTAGGCGTGGAAGGTCATCAGGCCCGGGCCGACCGCCGTCAGGAACAGCTCCTTGCGCGACTCGTCGGTGGGCTCGTGCCACTCCGTGCCGTCCGGGCCGATGCCGAGGGCCCGGCCGGCCTTCGTCGTGATGACCGTGGAACGGAACGGCGTGACCGAGGGGTCCTGGACACCCGGCTTGAAGGGGTGCACGAAGCGCGAGGTGCCCTCCTTCGGGTCCAGGAAGTCGCTCTCCACCACCCAGGCCGCCAGATGCTCGGGCCGGTCCTTCACATGGCGGACCACCAGCCAGCGGTTCGGGACGAGCGGGAACTCGGTGCGGCCGCCTTCCATACGGGACGCTCCCCGGCGCAGCGCCTCGGGCAGCTCCCAGCGGACGTACACGCCGTCGTACTGCTTGTAATCGGTGTCGTCCTCGCCCTTCTGCGTGGCCTTCCACTTCTCCTCATCGGTGAAGGGGTCCGGCTCGGGGGTGCGGTTGTGGCGCAGCAGGTTGAAGTTCGGCTGCCAGCGGCGGAAGCCCTGGCCGTCCCGCTGGCGGAGCGTCTGGTTGACCACCAGGGCGTCCACGGTCACCGGGACGATGAGCGTGTCGTCTCGGTCAGCCATTGCGGTGGTCTCCTGTCGTGACGGGTGCGGTGGTGAAGATGCGGCGCTGGGCCGCGTTGATCATCTGGATGGCGAACCGGGCGGGGCTGAGCGGCGGTTGCAGGCCCAGCGCGCCGGCGAGCCCGTCCGCGAGCCTGCCGGTGCGGAGCACGGTGCCGGGGCTCCCCTCCCCCGGCTCACGCACGTAGTCCCGCAGTCCGCCGCCGTCCTTCGGGAAGTACGCGTCCTTCATCTCCTGCCCGATGGGCCCGGTCTCCGCCTTGACCGACCGCAGCCGGATCATGCCGTCGTCCAGAGGCGCGTCGCTGCGGCCCTTGTCCGGTTCGTCGATGCCGAAGTGGACGCCCTGCTGGGGCTCGGCGATCTCGACCCGGCCCGGTACGCCCTCGAAGAGGACGAGCAGCACGTCCTCGGCCAGCGCTTCCCGGCGCAGGACGGTCAGCGGGGTCTCGCCGCCGGTCTCGGTGGGGTTCGCGTACGGGCGGATCTCCAGCGCCGGCCAGCCGCTGACGAGCCGGGACCGCAGCAGCATGCCCGTGACCGGCGCGGTGGGCTCCGGTAGCGCTCCCTGGGGGCCGAAGAGCAGGTCGTCGCCGGTGAAGTCGAAGCGGTGGGCGAGGCCGACGCTCAGGGCGCCCTCGACCAGGGTGGTCGTCCAGTCGGCGTCCACGTGGAAGAAGCGCAGGCTCTCGGCCGGGAGCATGCGGGCGTCGGGGACGAGGTGGGCGAAGGGCACGCCCGTGAGGTTCCGCAGCCGCAGCAGCCAGTCGCGTACGGCGGCGAAGTCCTCGTCCGGGCCGGCCGGCTCCCCGCTGCCGCCGGTGATGTCCCCGACGGCCTTGCCCAGCCGGTCGCGCAGTTCGGCGTCGTCGCGCAGCCGCTGGACGGTGATGTCGGCGAGGGCGGGCAGGGCGGTCGCCCCGGCCACGGGGGTGACCGCCGCACGGACCGTGTTCGCGGCGGCGGAGGCGACCACGGGCTGCCGGTGGGCCTCCCGGAGGTGGCCGACAAGCCCGCCCGCGGCCAGGTGCTCGATCCGCGCCCGGGCGGCCCCGGCGGGCGTGGGGTTCAGGGCCTGCTCGGCCGCCGTACGCACCTTTCCGCGCAGTCGCAGCAAAGCCGCCGCGAACTGGTGGTCGGAAAGAGCCACGCCCCGGCCCGCCGTGAAGGCGGTGGCGAGGCTGACGTCGAAGACGCCGTACTGCTCCAGGTGGATCAGCGCCTCGGCGGCGCACCGGCGCCGGTCCGTTGCGGACTGTTCCTTGACAGGCTGCGCGACGAGCGGCCCCCGGTACCAGCCGAAGGTGGCGCGCCCGGACTCCGTACGGCACGAGACCGGCAGGTATCCGTCGTGCAGCCGCTCGGTGACCTCCCGCTGTTCGGCGCTGGGCGACGGCAGGTCGGCCACGGGGACGCGCAGCAGCAGCTCGGTCCCGTCCTTGCCCTCGGTGTCGACGAAGTGCTCGGTGAGGGCGGCGAAGCCGGGTGCGTGGTCGGCGAGGGTCTCGAAGGACCAGGACCACAGGGAGATCAGCCGGAGTTGCTCGGGCGTGCCGGTGTACGCCTCCTCGGCCTCCTCGCCACTGGGCAGACGGTCCAGCCAGCCCTCCAGGGAGACCAGGTGGGCGACGTAGCGGCCGCCGTCGGGGCTGGGCAGCCGGTTGCCGGTGACGACGGCGTAGTCGCCGATCCGGATGCGGTCCTCGGTGAGGGTAACGCCCTGGTGCTGCTCGTTGACGTGGCGGACGTGGGTGAGGAGGGGAAGTTCGTGCTGCGCGGGTGCGACGGCGTGGAAGACGGCGGGGGGCACGAGGACGGTGCGGCAGACGGTCTTCGTCTCGTCGTCCGCGATCGGCTCGGTGGTCGTGTCGAAGGCGGGCAGGACGACGCCGTCCTCGTGGCCGGTGAGCTGGGCGACAGTGCGCTGGTCGGTCTGGCCCAGGCAGTGCGGGTCGCCGGGCAGTTCGCCCTCGCCGAAGACGAGGAGGGCCAGCCAGGGCAGGCGCTTCCCGTCGTCGTCCGTGTGCTCCTCCCGCTCCCACGGCAGCGTGGGCCGGTCGAGCGTCAGGTGGGGCAGCACGTCGTCGTACAGGCCGGTGGCGCCGGGCGGCGGGTAGGCACCGTGCACCCACTCGGGTTCCACGGTGAAACGGGGTGCCCGCACCTCGATGTGCCGGGTCACCGGCTTGTCGGCGGTGGGCAGGTACTCCGGGGCGCCGGTCAGGGTCTGGGACGCGGTGAGGGTGTAGCCGCCCGCGGTGATCCGCGGGACGAGCGAGTCGCGGAACTCGACGTTCAGCGTGGGGTCGGGGTCGGAAAGGTGCTCGGGCCGGTTCACGCCGCACCGCCTTCCTTGGTTCGTGAGTTGTCGGCGGCCGGGAGGGCGACGGCCAGCGCCAGCGGGGCGTCGGTGAGCGGGACCGTGTCGGGCAGCAGGACGGGCGGGTTCGCGGCCACGTCGACGACGCGGAGCGTCCGGCCCTCCGACAGGGCGACGTAGAGCCGGTCACCGGCGGTGGACACGGCGAGCGCGACGGGCTTCGGGCCGACCCAGACGGGTTCGCCCGCCTCGACGGGCTTGTCGCCGGAGGTGTCGAACACCGAGACCGTGCCGGTGGTGGCGCTCGCCACGTACAGCCGGGTGCCGTCCGGGGAGGCGACCAGGGCGCTGGGGTCGGTGCCGGTGCGCAGCGTCGCGACCACGGTGTCGGCGGCCTCGTCGGTGGCGGCGTGGACGTCGACGACCGTGACGGTGGACCTGCCCGCGTTGAGCGCGTAGAGCCAGCGGCCCTTGGGGTCGGCGGCCAGGCGGGTGGGCGAGGGGCCGGCGTACGGCCATGCCTGCCCGGTGGGGTTGGCCAGGCTGGAGACGTCGACCCTCACGACCCTGTCCTCCGCGGGCAGGGCGATGTACACCTGCTGGTGCTTCTCGTCCCACGGGAAGGCGGGGGCCACGTCGGCGGGGATCGCCTGCGCCCAGTCCTTTGTCATCACGCCGTACTCGTGTACGCGCTGCGCCGCCTTGCCCCGCAGGTCGAGGATCACCATCTGGTTCGGCTGCGGGTAGGTGACGTAGGCCCACTTGCCGTCGGGAGAGAAGACCGCTCCGCGCGCGTCCTTCGCCAGCGTGAACGAACTCGCGTCCAGGGCGATCGTCGTGTCGGGCTGATCGGCCGAGGTGTCGAAGACGTCGATGTGCTCCGAGCCGCCGACCGCGTACAGCCGGCTGCCGTCGGGGCTCACGGCCAGGTGGGTGGGGTCCTCGTGCTCCAGGGCGAAGGGCGGGTACGGCGTCAGGCCCTGGGCGTCGACGGGGGTGACGGTCTTCCCGGTGCCCAGGACGTAAAGCCGTTCGCTGACGGTCGGTTCGCCCGGGACCGTATCGGCGATCTTCGCGGTGACGTCGCCCGCCACGAGGCTGTCCTCGGCGGTCAGCCTGTCGTTGCTGTCGGAGCCCGGGCTGACGCCCAGGTAGCCCATGGCCGCGAACAGCCGGTCACGGGACTGGTCGATCAGCGTCCCGGCCATGGCGCCGGTGGCGTCGCCCACGCGGGCGACGTCGCGGACCGGTTCCGTGAACAGCTCGGCGGCGATGGTCCGCAGGGCCGGCGCCGGCGCGTGCAGCGGCAGCGTCCCGTCCGGCCTGCGGTCGTCGTGTGCCAGCACGCCCGCCTTGATCGGACCCGGTGTGTCGCCCTCGGTGGGCGGCGGCAGCATCAGGTCGACGCCCATGAGCTGATCGGGGACGCGCGGTGCGCCCTTGGCGGAGAGCTCGCCCTCGTAGCGTCCCCACAGGGCGGCAGGCAGGCTCTCCCTGGTCTCCGTGACGGTCCAGGCGCCCAGGTCGGGCTGGTCGGTGCCGTGGTCCTTGGTCAGGGAGACGGTGAGGACCGAGTCCAGGCCCTTGCCGTCGCCGCGCCGGGGGCGGATGTCGACCTTGTGACCGGTGATCTCCTTGGCGCCCGTGTCCTTGCCGAGCCGCAGCTCGGAGACGGGGACGGCCGTACGGACGGCGAACGAGAACGCACCGGGGCCCACGACCCACAGCTCCTCCCCCTGCGCGTCCTCGGCCCGCGCCGGGGACAGACCGGCCATGGGCGTCAGCCGGACGGCGTCCTTCGCGTCCGGCAGTTGCTTGAGCACCTCGGGCCAGGTGGCCTCGCGGCCGTCCTTCGCGCTGCCGTCACCGAAACCGATGGTGAACGAGATGAACCACAGATGGACGGTGACCTCGCCGGCCGTCGGCGGCCCCCACAGCCGCAAGGACGCACCCACCTCGACACTGATCGTCTCGCGCACCAGCCACAGGTCGAGGACGAAGCTGACGCCGATGCTCACGTCGATGCCGACGTCGAAGTGGAACGGGGCCCACTCGATGAGCATGTTGGCGCCGGCCTTCAGCCAGGCGTGGAGATCGCCGGAGCGGTAGTTCACGTCCAGCGCGCCACCGGCCATGACCGCGCCCGGGGTGAGGGCGAAGTACGAACCGCCGCTGATCGTCAGCTCGGAGGTGACGGGCCAGTTGAAGCCCAGCCTCGGCACCTGGGGATAGTGCGCGGGGACGGGGAAGTCCGGGTGGTAGCCGCCGAGCGTGAGGACGAAATCGCCCGCGTGCGCCTCGTCGAACCACGTGTACAGCGCGAAGCCACCGGTCAGGACGCACGCCTCGTCGATGAGGAACGAGCCCGGCGCGAGCTGCGCGGCGATCTTCAGGGTGCGTTCGCTCTCGCGGTACTTCGCGGAGATCCCCAGCCGGGCCCGCGCATACGCCTTCAGGCCCACGTCCTTGGGGAAGCGCGCCTCCGCCGTGCCCAGGACAGCGACGGCGAAGTCGTCGCCGACCTCCAGGACGAGCAGGGCCTGCCCCTCCAGGAACTCGAAGACCTTGAAGCCCAGTCCGGCCGCGAACCACAGCTGTCCGGTCTCCGGCCGCACCCAGGCGTCGTCGCCGCTGCCCATGAGCGTCTGGAGGACGGCCATGGGGTCGGAGTCCGGATCCTGCGCGGTCATGTCCTTGAGGAACGGGAACCGGAGGACCTCGTCGCCCTCGGGGAGCCGCAGATCGGTGTTGAAGCCGAATCCGGCCATGATCTCGGTGATCTGGACCGGCGGCGGGCCGCCGAACTCCCCCGTCACCTTGCCGAACAGGAACATCGACGGCTCGCCGTCGGGGTTCTTCCGGTCCCGTGCGTACGCGCCGAGCGCGGTGATCCCGAACTTCTCGGCGGAGACGGCCAGTACGCCCTCGACCAGCGGGTCGTAGGCGGGGTCGTCGGGCTTGTAGACCAGTCCGCCCGTGATCGCGAGCGGTGGGCGGGAGTAGGAGACGCCGATGCCGTCGAGCCGGACGTGCAGCTGCCCGGTCTTCAGGTCGATGCCCACGCCGAGCCCCTCGACGCCGAGTTCGAGCCCGGCCATGCCGAGGGAGCCGTCGAAGAGCACCCAGACGGTCTCCCCCGCGAGGCCGGCGCCGATCCGGCGCAGGCGCAGGGGGCCCACGGAGCGCTGGATGTCGGCCCAGGCGACCAGGGGCAGGCCGGTGGCCGGAGCGGAGGCGGGCGCGGCGACGGGGCTGCCGTCCTCGCGGATCAGCCGAGGCTGGTGCGGGGCGTGCACGGGGGTCGGCGGCTTGGCGCTCGCGCCACCGCGTACGACGAGCGAGGTGGTCCCGGAACGGCCCGGCAGCTGGAGGTCGACGAGGAAGGCCAGACCCTTGGTCAGCCCGTCGGCGGGCAGCAGAGGCAACGTTTCATCGCTCGCGGCCAGTGCCTTGTTCAGCTCGCCGATCCGCTCGGCGGTCAGGTCCTGGGAGGCGATGAGCACGCCCAGGCCGCGCAGGCCGGCGTCCTGCCCATCGGGTATCTGCCCGTGCAGCAGCGGGACCTGCGAGAGCATGGCCTCCAGCGTCACCCCGACGCGCACGGCCCAGGCCCGGGCCTCGGTGGCGACCGGCTTGTCCGACACGACGACCAGCGAGCCGCCGCCCTTGTCCTGGTCGCTCGTGGCGGCCAGCACGATGGACTTGCGGGCGGCGGAGTAGCCGACGGTGAGCTTGTCGATGGTGACCTTCAGCAGGTCCAGGACATCGGCGCTCGCGCCGTCCGCCATCCCCAGCAGGCCGGCCAGATCGGCGAGGGTGACGCCCTTGCTGTCCTCGCAGACGGCGGAGAAGTCCGCGTGCTGCGCGTCCTTGACGGTGAAGGTCAGGGCGCGGGGATCGATGCCCTCGGGGGCAGGGAGGGCCAGCGACAGGTGGGCTTCGTACTCCTGGTCGTAGCCGGTCGCGCCCTCGCCCGTCCGCTTGGTCAGGGCGGCCTTGACGCCGAAGTCCGCGCCGACGTCCCCCAGCGGGAACGCGGCGTCCACCTCGACCCGGAACCCGGGGCTACCGCCCCGGTCGAACCCCAACACCAGGCGCTCGAGCTCGACGCCCTTGAGCACGGGCGGCGGCGTGACGCCGAACAGCCCGAAGAACGCTTCGGCGATGTGGAACTGCTTGCCTTCCTCGGGCTCGATCGTGAAGTCGTAGCTTGTGCGGTCGGCTTCGAAATCGAGCGCGCAGGTGATGGTGAGCGCTTCGGTCTCCGAAAGCTCGATGTCCGCCTGGGCGGAGAGCTTACGGACGGCGGCGCCATCGAGCATGCGGATCTCGTAAACCAGCATGAGGCCCTGGAGGCCGATGCCGGACAACGCCCCGAGAATGGGATTTCCGCTCAGTGACACGGCGATCTGGACACCGATGACTTCGTCCCCGTCGGCGGGCGCTTCCTTTTCCGCGAAGAACCACAAGGACACGGCCGGCGCATCGGCGAACAAGGTTCCGCTGAGCCGCAGTTTCGCGGGATCCGTATCGATGCCCGTAAGCTCGGAGCCTAAAGTGAACCACTTCTCGAGAGCACCGGGCTCGATCGCGCCTTTGAGGTCTCCCAACTCATCGGGAAGGCCGCCCGGAACGGCCAGCTCCGACTTCGCGGGCAGACCGGTGAGCCATTCTTTGAGCTCGCCGACGGTCATCGCCACAACGCATTCCCTCCCGACCGTTCTGGCCGCGCTGGGCACGGGCCGTCATGGATGTCGAATCACCAAATCCGGCGGGACGGTAGCAGTGTCTGGATCATGGTCGGCAGTGATCGAGACAGTCCCCTTGTCAGATGTTTTGTCACGACATACCGTGCTTTGTGGCCGAACCCTGCCGAAAACCGGCCACGACCGGCTCTTCTTCATGGCCATGACAGTCCGAAACGCGCTCGCGACGGCCTGCGCCGGCCCGTCCGAAAACAGCCGCCACTCGCCCGCGCGCGCGTACCGTGCCACCCTGCCGGACCAGTCGACGATTCCAGGACGAGGCGCATGCCCGACACGAAACTCAGAATGCCCGGAGCCCCGGACCCCAAGGACAATCTCCTGCACGGCGGCAGGCGGAACGACACCTGCCTGCGGTGCGGGAAATGGCGGGGCGCAGCGGGAAAGAACGCCCACGGGGTCCCGGAGGTGCCCGAGAACCCGGCCCTCCGCAAGGCGCTCGGCCAAATAGTGGCGGAGGTCCGGGCGGACACGTCGACGCGCACGAAGAGGAAAGACGGGAGGGAGGAGGAGACGACTCTGCAAAAAGAGGCATTCATGATCGGGGTACTGGAGGCCAAAATACGCGGCGTCGAGTACCGGTTTGTCGCCTCCAGTGGAAACCAGGACCCGCCGTGGGTCCAGCAGAAGCACCTCAAGAGCCTGGACCGCCCTAAGATCTGGACACTCACGGACACCCCGCTCCCCAACAGTCGCAAGGGGTGGAAGAACATCCGGTGGGGCAACATCGACCTGCCGGAGAGCATCACCGGCGTCACCAGTCCATGCGCCGCCATGAAACTCCTTGCCGCGCTTGCCGGTAAAGTCGCCGGATCGAATCCATGGGGGCCCGTGGAGTACGTACGGCTCGCCGAGGAGTACTACCGGGGGCCTGATTTCGTCCCTGAAATAGACAGGAGGACGGGCAGGCCCAAGGAGCAGATCGCCTGGCGTGGCGAGGGCTCCTCCGGGAAGGGGCCGGGCTCGTGGACGGCCCACTCCTGCGGCCCCTGCGAGCAGCGCATCCCCTACCTGATCTGCGACCGTCCAGCAGCGGACTGACCCACCGGCACCCCACGCCCCGACGCCCTCTGTCGTAATCCCCCTCCATCGCTGATCGTTGATCCGTGCGATCCCGGCCCGCGAGGGGAGAGTCGTCATGCCGATCAGCCGAAGACAGCTCATGGCCGGTGGAGCCGGCCTCGCGTTCACCGCCGCCGCGCTATCCGCCTGCGGCTCGAACACCGGCCGCGGCGGCGAAGGTTCACGCACGCGGCTGACGCAGTGGTACCACCAGTACGGCGAAGTGGGCACCCGGCAGGCCGTAGGCCGGTACGCCGCCGCCTACCCGGGCGCCGACGTCCACGTCGAGTGGCGGCCCGGCAATTACGACCAGCAGACCGCGGCCGCCCTGCTCACCGACTCCGGGCCGGACGTCTTCGAGACCACCGGGCCCACCCTGGACCAGATCCGGGGCGGCCAGGTCACCGACGTCACCGACCTCATCGAGAACATTCGGGACGACTTCCTCCCCGCCGTCCTCGCGCCCCGCACCCACGACGGCCGCGTCTGGGGCGTCCCCCAGGTCGTCGACACCCAACTGCTCTACTACCGCAAGAGCCTGCTGGCCGCCGCCGGCGTAAGCCCACCACGCAGCCTCGACGAACTGATCGACGCCGCCGCCCGGCTCACCGACCGGAAGACGAAGACCAAGGGCCTCTTCCTCGGTAACGACGGCGGCGCGGGCGTCCTCGCCGGCACCCCGCTGCACGCCGCCGGGCTGTCGCTCGTCACCCCGGACGGCAAGGTCGGCTTCGACGACCCGGCCGCCGCCCGCACCCTCGGCAAGCTCCACCGGCTGTACGCCGCCAAGTCGCTGCTGCTGGGCGCGCCCACCGACTGGTCCGACCCCTCCGCCTTCGTCCAGGGGCTCACCGCCATGCAGTGGTCCGGGATGTGGGCACTGCCGCGGATCAAGAGGGAGCTCGGTGACGACTTCGGCGTACTGCCCTTCCCGCCGGACGGCCCGGCCGGCAGACCCGCCGTGCCCGTCGGGGCGTACGCGGCCGCCGTGAACGCCCGGAGCGGGCACCGGGACGCGGCCAAGGCCTTTGTGAAGTGGCTGTGGGTGGAACGGGCCGACCACCAGCTGGACTTCGCGCTCTCCTACGGCTTCCACATCCCCGCCCGCGCCTCACTCACCGCGAAGGCGGACAGGCTCGCGTCCGGCCCGGCGGCGGAGGTGGTGCGGTTCACCAAGGACCACGGCTACGCACAGTCCCTGCTGTGGACGCCCGCGAGCCAGGTCGCCTACCAGGACGCACTGCACCGGATCATCCAGGAGGGCGCCGACCCGGCCGCCCAGCTGAGGGCGGCGGCCCGCAGGACCGAGGCCGAGCTCACGCGCGTACGGAAGAAGAGCTGACATGCGGCAGCAGCGCAGCCGCGCCTTCTGGTTCTGGGTGTTCGTGGGCCCGTTCGCGGCCGGGCTCGCGCTCTTCACGTACGTACCGCTGCTGTGGAGCGTCTGGCTCAGCTTCTTCGACGCCCACAACACCGTCTCCCCCACCGACTTCGTGGGCCTGGACAACTACGCGACGGTGCTGGGCGACCCGGCCTTCCGCTCCTCGCTCGTGACCTTCGTGGTCTTCACCGCCTTCATCGTCCCCGCCACCTACGCGCTCTCGCTCGGCCTGGCCCTGGCCGTGAACCGGCTGCGCGTCGCCCAGGCGTTCTTCCGCTCGGTGTTCTTCCTGCCCACCGCCTGCTCGTACGTCGTGGCCGCGCTGGTGTGGAAGCTGTCGGTGTTCAACGGCGTCCGCTTCGGGCTGGCCAACACCGTCCTCGACTGGTTCGGCGCCGACCCCGTGGCCTGGCTGGCGACCCCCGACCCGCCCTGGTACTGGCTGGTCGTCGTCACCGTCCGGCTCTGGCTCCAGACCGGCTTCTACATGGTGCTGTTCCTGGCCGGGCTCCAGCGGATCCCGGTCCGGCTCTACGAGGCGGCCGCGCTCGACGGCGCCCGTCCCGGCTGGCAGACGTTCCGCCACATCACCTTCCCGGCGCTGCGGGCGACGTCCGTGGCCGTGGTCCTGCTGCTGGTGATCAATTCCTTCCAGGCGTTCGACGAGTTCTACAACCTGCTCTCCGACGCGCGCGGCTATCCGCCCTACGCCCGCCCGCCGCTGGTCCACCTCTACTACCTCGCCCTCGGCCAGGGTCAGGACCTGGGTCTGGGCAGCGCGGGAGCGGTGGTCCTGGCGCTGGTCATCGCCGTCGTCACGATCGTGCAGGCCCGCTGGGCGGGGCTGGGCCGCACGGAGGAGGCATAGCCGTGCACGACGCCCTCGTCCGCGCGGGGCGCGCCCTGCGCCTGGCGCTGCTGATCGCGCTCGCCGCGCTGTTCCTGCTGCCGTTCTATCTGCTCGTACGGAACGGGCTGGCCTCCGAGGCGGAGATCACCGCGCCCGGCTGGACGCCGTTCCCCCGCGATCCGCACTGGTCGAACGTGCGGGAGCTGTTCACCGACCCGGACGTGCCGATGGCGCACGCCCTGCTGAACTCGGCGCTGATCGCGGTGGCGACGACGGCCGGCACCCTGCTGCTCGCCTCCCTCGCGGGCTACGGGCTGGCCCGGATCCCCTACCGGCACGCGAACGCCGTCTTCTACGCGATCCTGGGCACCCTGATGGTGCCGGCGGCGGTCACGTTCGTGCCGACGTTCGTGCTGGTGTCCTCGCTGGGGTGGGTCTCCTCGCTGCGCGGGCTGATCGTGCCGACGCTCTTCAGCGCGTTCGCGTGCTTCGTCTTCCGCCAGTACTTCCTGGGCTTCCCCCGGGAGCTGGAGGACGCCGCGCAGGTCGACGGGCTGGGGTACTGGCGCACGTACTGGCGCGTCGTCGTGCCCAACTCCCGGCCGGTGTTCGCGGCGGTCGGCACCATCGTGTTCATCGGCGCCTGGAACTCCTTCCTGTGGCCGCTGGTCATCGGCCAGGGGCGGAGCTCATGGACCGTCCAGGTGGCGCTGTCGACGTTCACCACGGCGCAGACCGTCACCGTTCACGAGTTGTTCGTGGCGGCCGCGGTCTCGATCCTGCCGCTGCTGCTGGTGTTCCTCTTCCTCCAGCGCTACATCGTGGCGGGGGTCGAGCGATCGGGGATCGACGACTGACCGGCCCGGGCGCGGCCCGGCCCGCGGTGGCCGCCGCGCAGCAGCGCGGCGCCGAGCGGGGTGAGGGTGTGCATCACGGCGCTGCCGTGCCGCAGGGTCAGTACCAGCCCGGCCTCGCGCAGGACGCCCGCGTGCTGGCTGGCCGAGGCCGCCGACACGCCCACCCTGCGGGCCAGTTCGCTCGTCGTGCAGCCACCGCCTATCGAGCCGAGCACCGCCGAGCGGGTGTGGCCGACGAGCTTGCCCAGCGAGCGCGGGGCCTCGGGGACGACGGGCGCCGTCTCCGACATCGTCCGGGCCGGGTAGACCAGCACGGGCGTGAGCTCGGTGTTCTGGAGCGTCACCGGGGTGCGGCGGCAGAAGAACGAGGGCAGCAGCACCAGGCCGCGCCCGTTCAGGTACAGATCGCGGTCGACGGGGTAGTCGACCTCCAGCACGGGCGCCTGCCAGCGCATCGTCGGCGGCAGCGAGGACAGCAGCGCGTCCGCCCCACCGTCGAGCAGCGCCCGGCCGCGTACGGCGCGGTCAGCCTCGATCTGGGCCTGGATGTGCGCCCAGTACGGGGCTATGGCCGCCTGGTGGTACGCGTGGAGGGCGCCGATCAGCTTCCCGAACGCCCGGGAGTCCCCCTCGGCCAGCGATCGTATCCAAGCCGGCAGGGTGCGGACGGTGGAGAGCCGGCCGAGTTCGTCGTGCACCCGGTCGGCGGGGGTGGCCCGCAGCGCCTCCATGCCGGAGTCGAGTCCGAGTAACCCTTCGGGCGGTGTGAGGAAGTCGGGGAAATATCCCCGGGGCGGAACCAGCGGCGCCAGCAGCCGCGTTTCACCATTCAACCGAGCACGGGTTTCCGAGCGCCAATCTCCGAAGATCGACTCGCCTTGTTTGTCCCGCAGCCGGTGCAGGCTCAATACGGTTTCCCAGAGCACGTCCGGGTCGCCGGCCAGGCGCAACCGGGCCAGATCGAGTCCAGTGAAATGGACACGCAGCACCAAACCCCCACATGAGACATCCGTCACCACCCCCCGCTCACTGAGTATGCACACCGATACGAGCTGTTACCACGCCCTTTTGGCCACAGTTGAAAGGACTCGCGGCGAACATCGCAGAAGCGAAATGCTATTCACGCACTCAGGGCCGCCCCGCTCGTTCCCGTGGGGGGTGGCGAGCGAAAAAGCGGCCGCTGAGTACGCGAGTTGCCGCCCGAGCCGATGCGGGCGGCAACAACTCCCGGTGGGGGAGTAAAGAGGGGCGGCGCTCCCGCACGGGCGCCGCCCCTTCGCCATGCCCCGCGCCCGTCCGCGCCCGTCCGGCCCGTTACGACGGGGTTACCGGCGTACGGCCGCCCGCGAACGTACCGGCGCCCTCGAACGTGTTGGAGGGGCAGCCCCCCGCACGGGTGCTGCCCCTCCGTCGTCCGGAGCCGCCGAGGGTCTGAGGGTCGAGGTCATCCCAATAGCGGCCCCGGAGCTGACCGGAGCCGTCGAAGGTCCGAGGGTCGAGGTCATCCCAATGACGGCTCCGGAGTTCAATGAGCCGGCTCCGGCCGGCCGGCACTCAGCGGCTGTCGCTGCCGCCCTTGCCGTTCAGCGCCGCCGCGCGTCCGGCCTCCAGCCGCGCCACCGGCACCCGGAACGGGGAGCAGGAGACGTAGTCCAGGCCCACCTCGTGGAAGAAGTGCACCGACTCGGGGTCGCCGCCGTGCTCACCGCAGACGCCCAGCTTGAGGTCGGGGCGGGTGGCCCGGCCGGCCTCGACAGCGGAGCGGACGAGGGAGCCCACGCCGTCCTTGTCGATGGTCTCGAAGGGGCTGACGCCGAAGATGCCCTTCTCCAGGTAGGCGGTGAAGAAGCTGGCCTCGACGTCGTCGCGGGAGAAGCCCCACACGGTCTGGGTGAGGTCGTTGGTGCCGAAGGAGAAGAACTCGGCGGCCTCGGCGATCTGATCGGCCGTCAGCGCGGCGCGCGGCAGCTCGATCATCGTGCCCAGCGGCAGCTTGAGACCGGTGCCGCTCGCGGCCTCGACCTCGGCGATGACGCGCTCGGCCTCCTCGCGGACGATCTCCAGCTCCTGGACGGTGCCCACCAGCGGGATCATGATCTCCGCGCGCGGGTCGCCCTTGGCGTTCTTGCGCTCGGCCGCGGCCTCGGCGATCGCCCGGACCTGCATGGCGAACAGGCCGGGGATGACCAGGCCGAGGCGGACGCCGCGCAGACCCAGCATGGGGTTCTGCTCGTGCAGCTTGTGCACGGCCTGGAGGAGGCGCAGGTCGTTCTCGTTGGCGTCCTCGCGGGCCTCGGCCAGCGCGACGCGCACCGACAGCTCGGTGATGTCGGGGAGGAACTCGTGCAGCGGCGGGTCGAGGAGGCGGACGGTGACGGGGAGACCGTCCATGGCCTCGAAGAGCTCCACGAAGTCGGCCTTCTGGAGCGGGAGAAGGGCACTGAGTGCCTCCTCGCGCTCGGTGTCGGTGTCCGCCAGGATCAGCCGCTCGACCATCTCGCGCCGCTCGCCGAGGAACATGTGCTCGGTGCGGCACAGGCCGATGCCCTGGGCGCCGAAGCGACGGGCGCGCAGGGCGTCCTCGGCGTTGTCGGCGTTGGCGCGCACCCGCAGCCGGCGCATGCGGTCGGCGTAGGCCATCACCCGGTGGACGGCCTGGACCAGCTCGTCCGCGTCGTCGGCGCCCGCGTGCATGCGGCCCTCGAAGTACTCGACGACCGGGGACGGGACGACCGGGACCTCGCCCAGGTAGACCTTGCCGCTGGAGCCGTCGATGGAGACGACGTCGCCCTCCTGGACGACCACGCCGCCGGGGGCGGTCATCCGGCGCTGCTTGGTGTCGACCTCCAGCTCCTCGGCGCCGCAGACACAGGTCTTGCCCATGCCGCGCGCGACGACGGCGGCGTGCGAGGTCTTGCCGCCGCGCGAGGTCAGGATGCCCTCGGAGGCGATCATGCCGTCGAGGTCGTCGGGGTTGGTCTCGCGGCGGATCAGGATGACCTTCTCACCGGAGCGGGACCACTTGACGGCGGTGTACGAGTCGAAGACGGCCCGGCCCACGGCGGCGCCCGGCGAGGCGGCGATGCCCCGGCCCAGCAGCTCGGCCTTCGCCTTCTCGTCGAAGCGCGGGAACATCAGCTGCGCGAGCTGGGCGCCGGTGACGCGCTGGAGCGCCTCGGCCTCGTCGATGAGGCCCTGGTCCACCAGCTGGGTGGCGATGCGGAAGGCGGCGCCCGCGGTGCGCTTGCCGACGCGGGTCTGGAGCATCCACAGCTTGCCGCGCTCGATGGTGAACTCGATGTCGCACAGGTCCTTGTAGTGCGTCTCGAGGGTCTCCATGATCTGCATCAGCTGGTCGTAGGAGGCCTTGTCGAGCTGCTCGAGCTCGGCGAGCTGCATGGTGTTGCGGATGCCGGCGACGACGTCCTCGCCCTGGGCGTTCTGGAGGTAGTCGCCGTAGACGCCCTGGTGGCCGCTGGCGGGGTCGCGGGTGAAGGCGACGCCGGTGCCGGAGTCGGGGCCGAGGTTGCCGAAGACCATGGAGCAGATGTTGACGGCGGTGCCCAGGTCGCCGGGGATGCGCTCCTGGCGGCGGTAGAGCTTGGCGCGGTCGCCGTTCCAGGAGTCGAAGACCGCCCTTATGGCGAGGTCCATCTGCTCGCGGGGGGCCTGCGGGAAGTCGCGGCCGGTCTCCTTGGCGACGATGTCCTTGAACTGCGCGACCAGGGCCTTGAGGTCCGCCGCGGCGAGGTCGACGTCGGTGGTGACGCCCTTGGCCCGCTTGGCCTCCTCCAGCGCCTCCTCGAACAGCTCGCCGTCGACGCCGAGCACGGTCTTGCCGAACATCTGGATGAGGCGGCGGTAGGAGTCCCAGGCGAAGCGCTCGTCGCCGGCCTGGACCGCGAGACCGGCCACGGACTCGTCCGAGAGGCCGATGTTGAGGACCGTGTCCATCATGCCGGGCATGGAGAACTTGGCGCCCGAACGGACCGACACCAGCAGCGGGTCGTCGGCCTGGCCGAGCTTCTTGCCCATCCGCTCCTCGAGGGCCTCCAGGTGGGCGGTGACCTCGTCGCGCATGGACGGGGGCTCCTCGCCGCCCTCCAGGTAGACCTTGCAGGCCTCAGTGGTGATCGTGAATCCGGGCGGCACCGGCAGACCGAGGTTGGTCATCTCGGCGAGGTTGGCACCCTTCCCGCCGAGCAGGTCCTTGAGGTCCTTGTTGCCCTCGGTGAAGTCGTAGACGAACTTCTGGCGATCTTCGGATACCGGCACGGGAATCGACTCCTCACTGGGGCCTCCCGGACGCAGAGCTGGGAGGGCTTGCCCTGACGGCGGGGAGCGTACCCAGATCGAAGGCTGATTTGGAGGTCTACTCCGCCAACTTGGGGGCGTGACCACCCATCCGCCAGCAGATCGAAAGTCGAGCGCTCATCTGAGGTTTGACCCCACCTCTTTTAACCCTTGAAGGAAAGATGACCAAAAATCATCGCCCGATCACGCTTCGTCGAGGATTCCCGCCGTCTGGCGCTGAGTGCCATCAGGACTTGAAGCCAAAAGGGGTGGCACGCAGTGCCACCCCTTGGAAAGGTGCACCCCTGATTTCGCCGCTCATCTGAGCGTGTCACCTATCAGAGGTGGCGAGAATCACGCCGCATCCACCGGCCCGTCAGCCGCCGGAAGTGTCCAGTTCCGCTTCCGTACCCACGGTTGCGCCATCGAACGGGTCATCGAGCCACCCGTCCGGAAGTACCACTCGATCGCGCCCGGAGGTCCTTCCGCGCGGCCCGTCGGCACCGGCCGGCCAGGGCTGGTCCAGGTCCAGTCCGCTCAAAAGAGCGTCCAGTTCCTCCAGGGATGAGGCGATTGCCAGCTTTTTCCGGAGCTCCGAGCCGACCGAGAAGCCCTTCGTGTACCAGGCGACGTGCTTGCGGAAGTCGATGACCCCGCGCGTCTCGTCCTCCAGCCACTCCCCCAGCAGCGTCGCGTGGCGCACCATCACCCGCGCCACGTCGCGGAGCGTGGGCCGCGCGTACGAGGGCTCCCGGCCCTCCTCGGCCGCCTCGAAGGCCTCGACGAGGTCGCCGAAGAGCCAGGGGCGGCCCAGGCAGCCGCGGCCGACCACGACGCCGTCGCAGCCGGTCTCCCGCATCATCCGCACGGCGTCCTCGGCCGACCAGATGTCCCCGTTGCCCAGCACCGGGACCTCCGGCACGGCCTCCTTGAGGCGCGCGATGGCGTCCCAGTCGGCGGTGCCGCTGTAGTGCTGGGCGGCGGTGCGCCCGTGGAGGGCGATGGCGGTGACGCCCTCCTGGACGGCGATCCGGCCGGCGTCGAGGTAGGTGAGGTGGTCGTCGTCGATGCCCTTGCGCATCTTCATGGTCACCGGGAGCGCGCCGGCGTTGCCGACGGCCTCGCGGAGGATCGAGCGCAGCAGGTTCCGCTTGTAGGGCAGGGCGGAGCCGCCGCCCTTGCGGGTGACCTTGGGGACGGGGCAGCCGAAGTTCAGGTCGATGTGGTCGGCCAGGTCCTCGTCCACGATCATGCGGACGGCCTTGCCGACGGTCACCGGGTCGACGCCGTAGAGCTGGATCGAGCGGGGCTTCTCGGTCCCGTCGAAGTGGATCAGCCGCATCGTCTTGGCGTCGCGCTCCACGAGCGCGCGCGTGGTGATCATCTCGCTGACGAAGAGCCCCTTGCCACCCGAGAACTCACGGCACAGCGTGCGGAAAGGAGCGTTGGTGATCCCCGCCATGGGGGCCAGGACCACCGGCGGCTGCACCGGGTGCGGACCGATCTGGAGCGTCATGGAGGAGCTTCCTCGAAGTGGTGCGGACGTTCGGGCTGACCGTCCATTGTCCCTCATTCGGCGCAGACCCCCCGTGCCTCGGCGAGCGCCAGGGCGTGGAGCCGGTGCAGCGCCGCACGGGTGTCCTCGTCGGCGGGAGTGAAGGTGATCAGCCGGGTGCCGGGGTTGGGCCCGGTCCACAGGCTGGTGTGGTTCAGCCGCAGCAGGCCCACCCGGGGGTGCTGGAGGATCGCCGCCCGGTGGTCGTCGACCGGCATGATCTCGTGTCGCGCCCAGAGCTCCCGGAAGTCCGCCGAGGCCTCCAGCAGCCGCCTGAGCAGGCATTTCCAGGCGGGCTCGGCGATGTGCTCGGCCATGGCGGCACGGAATTTGGCGGCCATGGCCCGCCTGGCCTCCTCCCCGTTGAGCGCGCAGGCGCGCCAGAGGGGGTCGGTGAAGTGCAGCCACAGGCAGTTGCGGTTCTCCGGCGGCAGGGCGTCCAGGTCGCCCATCAGCCGGCCGTAGCTGCGGTTGTGGGCCAGGATGTCGTAGCGCGCGTTCTGCACGCAGGCGGGCAGCGGCTCGAGGCCCGCCAGTATCTCGCGCAGCGCCGGGGTGATGCCGGCGCCGTCCGTGCCGGGCAGCGGGTCGACGGAGTTGGCCAGGGCGAACAGATGGCCGCGCTCGCCCCGGTCGAGCACCAGTGCCCGGGCGAGGGAGTCGAGCACCTGGCTGGAGACCTGGATGTCCCGGGCCTGCTCCAGCCACGTGTACCAGGTGACCCCCACGGCGGCGAGCTGGGCCACCTCCTCCCGGCGCAGCCCCGGCGTACGGCGGCGCGGACCGCGCGGCAGCCCCACCTGCTCGGGTGTGATGCGCTCCCTGCGGGAGCGCAGAAAGGCCGCCAGCTCCCGGCGGCGTACGTCATCGGCCGTAGGAACGACTACGGCGGGGCGCTCGAACATCATCGTCGTCATAACCCAAGGGTGCGGGCCCAAGCAGGCAGTTTCCAGGTAGTGCCGGTACCAGGATAAGGACACTCTGGTACCAGGCTCCGGGCACCGTCATCGTCGTATCCGTGAGTGAACCCCGCATAGCCCCCGTCCCCGTCCCGACGACTCCCGACTCCGCCTCCGCCTCCGCTGCCCTCCGTGTGCCCGCCTCCTCGCCCGCCCTGAGCCCGCTGGGGCTGACGACCGTCCTCCTGGGGGCGGCGCTGCCGTTCCTGGACTTCTTCATCGTCAACGTCGCCCTGCCGACGATCGACCACGACCTGGACGCCGGTCCGGCGCTGCTGGAGATGGTGGTGGGCGGCTACGGCGTCGCCTACGCGGTTCTGCTCGTGCTCGGCGGACGGCTGGGCGACATGGTGGGCCGGCGCCGGCTCTTCCTGTGGGGCACGGCCGCCTTCGGCGTGACCTCCGTGGCGTGCGGCCTGGCCCCGGACGCCTGGACGCTGGTGGCGGCGCGGATCGCGCAGGGCGCGGCGGCGGCGCTGATGCTCCCGCAGGTGCTGGCGACCATCCAGGCCACGACGCAGGGCGCGGAGCGCACCCGGGCGCTGAGCCTGTACAGCGGCACGGCCGGTGTGGTGAGCGCGGTCGGGCAGGTGCTCGGCGGCGTGCTGGTGTCGGTCGACCTGCTGGGCACCGGGTGGCGGTCGATCTTCCTGATCAACGCGCCGATCGCGGCGGTGACGCTGCTGCTCGCGGTCCGTTCGGTGCCGGAGACCCGCTCGGACAACCCGACGCGGGTGGACGGCCGGGGCACGCTCCTGCTGTCGCTGACGCTGGTGTCGCTGCTGGTGCCGCTGACGGAGGGCCGCTCGACGGGCTGGCCGCTGTGGTCGTGGCTGCTGCTGGCGACGTTCCCCATCGCGGCGGTGGCGTTCGTACTCGTGGAGCGGCGCGAGGAGCGCGCGGGGCGGACCCCGCTGGTGCCGCCGTCGCTGCTGCGGGTGCCCTCGGTGCGCGACGGCCTGGCGGTGATCGTCCCCTTCTCCATCGGCTGGGGCGGCTTCATGTTCGTCCTCGCGGTGGCGCTCCAGGAGGGGCTGCGACTGGGCCCGATGGCGGCCGGGGCGGCGCTGGTGCCGATGTGCGCGACCTTCCTGATCGGCTCGCTGGCGGGCCCCCGGCTGGCCTCGCGGTTCGGCCGTCGGCTGGTGACCGCGGGGGCGCTCGTCCAGGGGCTGGGGCTGATCACGGTGGGCGCGACGTTCTGGTTCGGCTGGGACGGCCTGGGCGCGCTGGGGCTGGCGCCGGGGCTGGCCATCCAGGGGCTGGGCCAGGGCCTGCTGATGCCGATCACGATGCGGCTGGTGCTCAGCGAGGTGCCGGTGGCGCAGGCGGGGGTCGGCGGCGGGGTGCTGGTCACCACCCAGCAGGCGTTCATGGCGCTGGGCGTGGCCACGCTGGGCTCGCTGTTCCTGTCGCTGGCGCCGGGCGCGGGGATGCGGGAGGGACTGGGGATCACGCTGGGAGTGCAGCTGGTGCTGGTGGTCATCACGGTGGGGCTGAGCCTGCGGCTGCCGCGCTCGGTGGCGTGAGGGCCTGAGGACTCGCGGGTGGAGCAAACATGGACTGACAGATATTGAAATCTGTCAGTCCATGTGTCACTGTGGTTGGCGTACCCGCTCCACCTCCTCCCCCTCCGAAGGAGTCCCTGTGCTGCACCGCACTCTCGGCACCACCGGCCCCCAGGTCTCGGCCCTCGGCCTCGGCTGCATGGGCATGTCCGCCCTCTACGGCGACGCCGACCGCGCCGAATCGATCGCCACCATCCACGCCGCCCTCGACGCGGGCGTAACCCTGCTCGACACCGGCGACTTCTACGGCATGGGCCACAACGAGATGCTCATCGGCGAGGCCCTCCGCTCGGCCCCCGCGGCACACCGCGAGAAGGCCCTGACCAGCGTGAAGTTCGGCGCCCTGCGCGACCCGGACGGCGGCTGGTCCGGCTACGACGGCCGCCCCGCCGCCGTGAAAAGCTTCGCCGCCTACTCCCTCCAGCGGCTGGGCGTCGACCACATCGACGTCTACCGGATCGCCCGCGTCGACCCGGACGTCCCGATCGAGGAGACCGTCGGCGCCATCGCCGAGCTGGTCGAGGCCGGCCACGTCCGCCACATCGGCCTCTCCGAGGCCGGCGCGGACACCATCCGCCGGGCCGCCTCCGTCGCCCCGATCTCCGACCTCCAGATCGAGTACTCGCTGCTCTCGCGCGGCATCGAGGAGCGCATCCTGCCCACCTGCCGCGAGCTGGGCATCGGCATCACCGCGTACGGCGTGCTCTCGCGCGGCCTGATCAGCGGCCACTTCGGCCGCGACCGGCAGCTCGCCGCCAATGACTTCCGCGGCATGAGCCCGCGCTTCCAGGGCGAGAACCTCCAGCGCAACCTCGACCTCGTCGACGCGCTGCGCAAGGTCGCCGAGGACCGGGGCGCGACGGTCGCGCAGACCGCCATCGCCTGGGTCCTCTCGCGCGGCGAGGACATCGTCCCCCTGGTCGGCGCCCGCCGCCGCGACCGCCTCCAGGAGGCCCTGGGCGCGCTGGACCTCACCCTGGACACGGCCGACCTCGCCGCCATCGAAGCAGCCATCCCCGCCGGCTCCGCCTCCGGCGCCCGCTACCCCGACTCCCAGATGACCCACCTGGACAGCGAGCACTGACCCGGGTTGTGGGCAGGCGTTCCGCAAGGGCGGAACGGGTGGGCACAACCGGACCACCGGGCCGCACCCGGTGAACAACCCCGGCCCCGGCCGACCCTCTCCGGGCCGGGTACGGTCCTAAGGGCGTGCCCCAGTCACGCCCTAGCCGAAAGGATCCGCACCCGATGCCCCCCGAACCGCTGACACAAGACCGCATCCTCGAAGCCACCGAGGACGTGCTGCGCCGCTACGGCCCCGCCAAGGCCACCGTGGTCGACGTGGCCCGCGCGCTGGGGGTCAGCCATGGCAGCGTCTACCGCCACTTCGGCAGCAAGGCCGCCCTGCGGGAGGCCGTCACCGAGCGCTGGCTCGACCAGTCGCACGCCGAGCTGTCGGCGCTGGCCGACGCGGAGGGCCCGGCCGAGGGCCGGCTGCGCGACTGGCTGGCCGCACTGTTCGCGGCCAAGCGCCGCAAGGCGGGCGACGACCCGGAGCTGTTCGCGACCTACATGGTCCTCGTCGGCGAGAACAGCACCACCGTGGAGCGCCACATCGCGACGATGATCGGGCAGATCGCCGGGATCATCGAAGGCGGCGTCGGCCGGGGTGAGTTCAGGCCCGTCGAGCCCACGACGGCCGCCCGCGCCGTGTGGGACGCGAGCAACCGCTTCCACGACCCCGCGTACGCGGCGGAGTGGGCGCGGCCCGGCATCGAGCCCGCCTTCGACGCCGTCTGCGAACTGGTCCTACGCGGCCTGCACGCGTAACCCGCACGCGTGCGGGGGGTCACCCCACCCCGAGAAACCGCAGGACGGCGAGTACCCGCCGATGGTCGGCCTCGGCCTTCGGCAGGTCCAGCTTCGCCAGGATGCTGTTGATGTGCTTGGCCACGGCGCTCTCGCTGACGACCAGCCGCTCGGCGATGCCCGCGTTGGAACGGCCCTCGGCCATGGAGGCGAGGACCTCCCGCTCGCGCGCCGTCAGCCGGTCCAGCGGATCGCTGTGACGTCGCGTCAGCAGCTGGGAGACCACCTGCGGGTCGAGCGCCGTGCCGCCCGCGGCCACGCGCCGCAGCGCCTCGATGAACTCCTCTACGTCGGCGACCCGTTGCTTGAGGAGGTAGCCGAATCCCGCGGTGTCGCCGATCAGCAGCTCGGTGGCGTAGCGCTCCTCCACGTACTGGGAGAGGAGCAGCACCGCCGTGTCCGGCCACCGCTCGCGCAGTACGAGTGCCGCTCGTACGCCCTCGTCCGTGAAGCCGGGCGGCATCCGTACGTCGAGGACGACGAGGTCCGGCCGGTGCAGTTCGACGGCGGCGAGTGCCGACTCCGCGTCGCCGGCTTCCGCGACCACTTCGAATCCGGCCGCCTCCAGGACCTTCACCAGGCCCACTCGTAGCAGGACGGAATCCTCGGCGATCACAGCGCGCACGGCAGCTCCACAGTCACAACGGTCGGGCCCCCGACGGGGCTGCTGAACGAGAACGTGCCGTCGACCGACGCGACACGTTTGGCCAGCCCGGCCAGCCCGGTGCCGCCCGAGGGGTCGGCACCGCCCACGCCGTCGTCGGAGACGACGACGAGCAGTATGCCCCCGAACCGTTCGACGGTGACATCCACCCTCGACGCCTGCGCGTGCTTGACCACGTTGGCGAGCGCCTCGGACACCACGAAGTAGGCGACGGCCTCGACCGCCTGGGCGGGCCGGGAGGCGAGGTCCACCTTCACGCGCACGGGCAGTGGCGCCCGTTCGGCGAGCCCGGACAGCGCGGCGTCCAGCCCGCGGTCCTCCAGGACGGCGGGGTGCAGTCCGCGCACGAGGTCCTGGAGCTCGGCGATGGCCTCCTTGGCCTCGCGGTGGGCGGCGTCGATGACCTTGCGGGCGTCGTCGGGCAGATCGGGCATCGTCACCTTGGCCAGGCCCAGGTTGACGGCCAGGGACACCAGCCGCTGCTGGGCGCCGTCGTGGAGGTCCCGTTCGATGCGCCGGCGCTCGGCGTCGGCGGCGTCCACGACACCGGCGCGGGCCTCGGTGACCTCCTCCACCCGCCGTTCCAGCTGCTCGGCCCGGCTGGGCCCGAGGCGTGTGAGCGCCGCCCGGGTGTCGACGCGGGCGAGCGCGCCGGACAGCCACGCGGATCCGTAGAGCCCGGCGATGCCGACGGCGGTGAGGTAGCCGCCCTGCGCCGCATAGCCCGTCGGCCGGTACTCCGGGGGCACGACCCACACCCACACGTAGATGGTGGCCGCCACGAAGGAGGCCGCCCACAGCAGCAGGACGCACACCCCGCCCGCCGCGATCAGCGGCCCCATCACCAGGTGGTACCGCACCTGCCGCCAGGCCGACTCCGAGCGCAGCCACCGCAGTACGCCACCGGCGGCCGCCGGTGCGGGGATCTCCACCCCGAGCCGCGTCCGGAACCGCCTCCGCTGGGCGACGCTCAGCACCGGCGAGGCCGCCCCGACCACCGCGAGCATCCCCAGGATCGCCGCCACACAGCTCAACGCCCGCGTCGGCCCCCCGTCCAGCCACGGCACGGCGAGCATAAAGAGCGAGCCGACCTGGATCAGCGCCCCGACAGTGAGAAAGGCGGCGGCACGGGCCGCGCCCTCGAAGGGCCGGAGGAGCTGCTGGAGCGGGCGGGGAATTCTCATGCGTCAAACGGTATGCCCGCAGGTCAGAGGGGTCGATGGCAGTGCCGCCCGAACCGGGGGTGAAACCAGTGCCACCCCGGGCCGGCCCTGGCGGGGGCGTGCGCGGGGGTGGCGATTGCGGGCGGATGGGCTGGGGAGAGCCGGACGCGGGGTGATTATCAGCGGGGATGGCTACGGTGTGTATTGACCCGCTTACACAGTCAAGGAGGAGCATCATGGCCGTCATGGTCGAGACACCACCGCCCCAGGCGATAAGCCATCCCCAGGAACCCGTGGGGGGGTTCGAGGAGCTGTGCCAGGTTCTTGAGCAAGTCGATGCAGGTCTCCCGGACGGCTACCGCACGGAGATCATCGGGGGAAACATCGTCATGTCACCGTGGTCGCAGTGCGCCTACGACTACATCATCGAGAGCGCCATCGAGCAGCTCAGTCCGCATACGCCTGACGGTCACCGCGTGCGAGGCTACCCCCGGCTCTTCAAGTTCCCCACCCAAGAAGAGTCCTACGGCCCCGACTTCTACGCGCTGGAATGGACAGCCCTGAAGACCAAGGGCATCTACGCCCCCGGCGATGCGTTGTCCCTGGCCGGCGAGGTGACTTCCCGCTCCACAGCCGGCACCGACCGCACGAAGAAGGTAGAGGCCTACGGCAAAGCCGGAGTACCCGTCTACGTGCTCGTCGATGTGCTGGCAGAGTCGGTCACGGCGTACTCCGACCCGTCACCCGACCGCGGCTACCGGGCCCGTCACCAGGTAAAGCTGGGCGACAAGGTCCACATCCCCGCGCCTTTCGACTGCGAGCTCGACACCGCCGACTGGGAGGTGTGACCTCCCCGACACATGCCGAAGGCCCCGGCCCCCGCAGCACGCGGGGAACCGGGGCCTCGGCCGGAGAGTCCGGGGGTCAGCAGCCGATCAGGCGGCTGGCCAGGTAGCCCTCGATCTGGTCGAGAGACACCCGCTCCTGCTTCATCGTGTCGCGCTCGCGCACCGTCACCGCGTTGTCCTCGAGCGTGTCGAAGTCGACCGTGACGCAGAACGGCGTACCGATCTCGTCCTGGCGGCGGTAGCGGCGGCCGATGGCGCCCGCGTCGTCGAACTCGATGTTCCAGTTCTTGCGGAGGTCCGCCGCGAGGCCCTTGGCCTTCGGGGACAGCTCCGGGTTGCGGGAGAGCGGCAGGACCGCGACCTTCACCGGGGACAGGCGCGGGTCGAGGCGCAGCACGGTGCGCTTCTCCAGCTTGCCCTTGGCGTTGGGGGCCTCGTCCTCGATGTAGGCGTCGAGGAGGAAGGCGAGCATCGTGCGGCCGACACCGGCGGCGGGCTCGATGACGTAGGGGGTCCAGCGCTCGCCGGCCTCCTGGTCGAAGAACGACAGGTCCTGGCCGGACGCCTTGGCGTGGGCGCCGAGGTCGTAGTCGGTGCGGTTGGCGACGCCCTCGAGCTCGCCCCACTCGTTGCCACCGAACTGGAAGCGGTACTCGATGTCAGCGGTGCGCTTGGAGTAGTGGGAGAGCTTCTCCTTCGCGTGCTCATACCACCGCATGTTCTCCTCGCGCAGGCCGAGACCGGTGTACCAGTTCCAGCGCTGCTCCATCCAGTACTCCTGCCACTGCTCGTCCTCGCCCGGCTTGACGAAGAACTCCATCTCCATCTGCTCGAACTCGCGAGTGCGGAAGATGAAGTTGCCCGGCGTGATCTCGTTGCGGAAGGACTTGCCCATCTGGGCGATGCCGAACGGGGGCTTCTTCCGGGAGGTCTGCTGGACCTGGGCGAAGTTGGT
The DNA here is from genome assembly GCF_031845785.1 of Streptomyces hesseae. Classification (NCBI taxonomy): domain Bacteria; kingdom Bacillati; phylum Actinomycetota; class Actinomycetes; order Kitasatosporales; family Streptomycetaceae; genus Streptomyces; species Streptomyces hesseae. Next base: position 92,772 of record NZ_JAVRFI010000014.1, on the reverse strand, counting down.
GAAGATGCCCTGGGCGGTCTCGGGGCGCAGGTAGGCGACCGAGCCGGAGTCCTGGGTCGGGCCGAGGTGGGTGGAGAGCAGACCGGAGAACTGCTTGGGCTCGGTGAACTGGCCCTTGTTGCCGCAGTTCGGGCAGTTGATGTCGGCCAGGCCGTTCTCGGGCAGCTTGCCGTGCTTGGCCTCGTAGGCCTCTTCCAGGTGGTCGGCACGGTAGCGCTTGTGGCAGGAGGTGCACTCGGTCAGCGGGTCGCTGAAGGTCGCGACGTGGCCGGAGGCGACCCAGACCTCGGAGGCCAGGATCACCGACGAGTCGATACCCACGACGTCCTCGCGCGAGGTGACCATGTAGCGCCACCACTGGCGCTTGATGTTCTCCTTGAGCTCCACGCCGAGCGGACCGTAGTCCCAGGCGGCGCGCTGGCCACCGTAGATCTCACTGCACGGATAGACAAAGCCACGGCGCTTGCTCAGGCTGACGATGGTGTCGATCTTGTCGGCGGCCACGGTGCTCTCTTCATTGCGACGACGAACAGCGAATGATTCAGGTTACCGGCGCTCCACCCCCTCTCATCAAATCGGCTATGGCCTTGGCTTGACCCAATCATCCGCAACCGGACGAGCCGGGCTGCTGTTGACAATCGTTTCCACTTTTGTTGAAAATGAGTGTCATGAACGTACGTCCGATCCGCCCCGTTCGCTCCCGCCGCCGAATAACCGGCGCCGCCGTCGCCCTCGCCACGACGCTCGGCCTGGTCTCCCTCTCCGCTTGTTCGGCCATGAGCTCCGACGGCCGGACTCCGGATGGAAAACTGCAGGTCGTAGCGTCGTTCTACCCCCTGGAGTACCTGGCGGAGGAGATCGGCGGAGACCATGTGAAGGTCACCGGCCTGACCAAGCCCGGTGTCGAACCGCACGATCTCGAGCTCACCCCGAAGCAGACCGGCTCGCTGGCCGACGCGGGCGCGATCGTCTACCTCAAGGGCCTCCAGCCCGCCGTGGACACGGCGATCAAGCAGTCCGGAAACAAGCACATCGCCGACGCGGCCTCCCTCACCGCCCTGGAGAAGCACGGCAACGAGGTCGACGGCCACCACCACACCACCGGCGACAACCACTCGGACACCTCCGGCTCCGGTGACGAGCAGGGTCACGAGGGCCACAGCCACGAGGACGGCAGCGCGGACCCCCACATCTGGCTGGACCCGGTGAAGTACGCCGAGGTCGCCAAGGGCGTCGCCCGGACCCTCGGCGAGGCGGACCCGGACCACAGGGCGGACTATGAGAAGAACGCCGCCGTGCTCGCGACGAAGCTGGACGCGCTGAACAAGAAGTTCGCCGAGGGCCTGAAGAACCGCGCCTCGGACACCTTCATCACCACCCACGCCGCCTTCGGCTACCTCGCCGAGCGCTACGGTCTGACCGAGGAGGCGATCAGCGGCGTGGACCCGGAGTCCGAGCCCAGCGCCGCCCGGATGAAGGACCTCCACAAGCTCGCCGAGGACCACCACGTCAGCACGGTCTTCTTCGAGACGCTCGCCAACCCCGCCACGGCGAAGACCCTGGCGAAGGACCTGAACCTGAAGACCGACGTGCTCGACCCGCTCGAGGGCATCACGGACAAGTCCAGGGGCCACGACTACTTCGAGGTCATGGAGTCCAACCTCACCGCCTTGAAGAAGGCGCTCGGCACCAAGTGAGCACAGCGAGTACCTCTGAGGAGGAGGCAGCCATGGAGCAGCCGACCACCGCCGCGGAGCGGCCTGTCATATCCCTGAGCGGGGCCACGGCCTCGCTGGGCTCGCGCCCCGTCCTGCGCGGCGTCGACCTGACCGTGCGGCGCGGCGAGGTCGTCGCCCTGCTCGGCGCCAACGGCTCCGGCAAGTCCACGGCCGTCCGGGCCATCGTGGGCCAGGTGCCGCTGACCGGCGGCGAGCTGGAGCTCTTCGGCACCCCGCGCCGGCGCTTCCGCGACTGGGCCCGCGTCGGCTACGTCCCCCAGCGCACCACCGCCGCCGGCGGGGTGCCCGCGACGGTGCGCGAGGTCGTCTCCGCGGGCCGGCTGGCCCGTACGAAGCTGGGCCCGACCCGCAAGGCCGACCGCGAGGCCGTCGTACGCGCCCTGGACCTGGTCGGCATGGCAGACCGGATCAAGGACTCCGTGGACGCCCTCTCCGGCGGCCAGCACCAGCGGGTGCTGATCGCCCGCGCGCTGGCCGGCGAACCCGAGCTGCTGATCATGGACGAGCCGATGGCCGGCGTGGACCTCGGCAGCCAGGAGGTGCTGGCGAAGGCCCTGCGCGAGGAGGTCGGCCGCGGCGCCACGGTCCTGCTCGTCCTCCACGAGCTGGGCCCGCTGGAGCCGCTCATCGACCGCGCGGTGGTGCTCCGCGACGGCTGCGTCGTCCACGACGGCCCCCCGCCCAAGGCCGTGGGCCAGCACGCCCTCCCCGGCCACGACCATGTGCACCCGCACGCCGACCCGTACGCGGAACCGATCAGAACGGGGCTGCTGAGCTGATGGACATTCTCGAACTCGCCTTTATGCAGCGGGCGCTGCTCGCCGCGCTGCTGGTGGGCGTCACCGCGCCGGCGATCGGCATCTACCTCGTCCAGCGCCGCCAGGCGCTGATGGGCGACGGCATCGGCCATGTCGCCCTCACCGGTGTGGGCCTGGGCTTCCTGCTCAACGCCAGCCCGGTGTGGGTGGCCACGATCGTCTGTGTGATCGGCGCGGTGGTCATGGAGCTGATCCGCTCCTACGGCAAGGCACGCGGCGACATCGCCCTCGCCCTCCTCTTCTACGGCGGCATGGCGGGCGGCGTGATGCTGATGAGCCTCGCCCCCGGCGGCTCCAACGCCAACCTCACCACCTACCTCTTCGGCTCGATCACCACCGTCTCGCAGCAGGACATCGTGGCGATCTGCGTACTGGCCGCGTTCGTGATCGTCACGACGGTCGGGCTGCGCCGGCAGCTCTTCGCGATCTGCCAGGACGAGGAGTTCGCACGCGTCACCGGCCTGCCGGTGCGGCTGCTGAACCTGCTGATCGCGATCACCGCCGCGCTGACCGTCACCGTCGCCATGCGCGTCGTCGGCCTGCTGCTGGTCAGCGCCCTGATGGTGATCCCCGTGGCCGCCTCCCAGCAGCTCGCCCGCAGCTTCGCGACGACCTTCGCCATGGCCGTGGCCATCGGCGTCCTCGTCACCCTTTCGGGCACGGTCACCTCGTACTACGTGGACGTCCCCTCGGGCGCGACGATCGTCCTCATGGCCATCGGCGTCTTCCTCGCGCTCACCGCGCTCGCCACCCCCCTGGCGAGGAAACGCGCGGACCGGGCGGCCGCCGAGGAACGCTGCACCCTGGAGGAGCCCACCGCGGGCCCGGCCACCGACGACGTCCGGGTCTGATCCAAGGGCCTGGCACAATTGTCGTGGCAACACCCACGATGGGAATGTTGCCACGAGTGTTCAGGCGAGCTTGAGGAGGCAACTGTGGTGACCGCCGGTCCCCCGGTACGCGGCCGAGCCACCAAACAGCGGGCCGCCGTCGCGGCAGCGCTCGACGAGGTGGACGAGTTCCGCAGCGCGCAGGAGCTCCACGACATGCTCAGGCACCGCGGTGCCTCCGTCGGCCTGACCACGGTCTACCGCACCCTCCAGTCCCTCGCCGACGCCGGCGAGGTGGACGTCCTGCGCACCAGCGAGGGCGAGGCCGTCTACCGCCGCTGCTCCAGCGGACACCACCACCACCTCGTCTGCCGCGCCTGCGGCAAGGCGGTCGAGGTCGAGGGCCCGGCCGTCGAGAAGTGGGCCGACTCCATCGCCGAGGAACACGGCTTCGTGGACGTCGCCCACACCATAGAGATCTTCGGCACCTGCGGGGACTGCGCGGCGAAGGGCTGACCACCGGCCATCACGCAAAGCCTGTGGGGCGCTCCCGGAAGTTTACGGGAGCGCCCCACAGGCTTTGTCACTACTCCTGCGTCTGCATCTGCTCGTTCGGGATCGCCCCGCCGAAGCGGCGGTCGCGCTGGGCGTACTCCAGGCAGGCGCGCCACAGGTCGCGGCGGTCGAAGTCGGGCCACAGGACGTCCTGGAAGACCATCTCGGCGTAGGCGCTCTGCCAGATCAGGTAGTTGGAGGTGCGCTGCTCGCCGGAGGGACGCAGGAAGAGGTCGACGTCCGGCATGTCCGGGTAGTAGAGGTACTTGGCCAGCGTCTTCTCATTGACCTTCGACGGGTCCAGGCGGCCCGCCTTCACGTCCTCCGCCAGCGCCTGCGCGGCGTCGGCGATCTCGGCGCGGCCGCCGTAGTTCATGCAGAAGTACAGCGTGAGCTTGTCGTTGTTCTTGGTCTGCTCCTGGGCGATCTGGAGCTCCTTGGCCACCGAGCGCCAGAGCCGGGGCATGCGGCCCACCCAGCGGACGCGGATGCCGAGTTCGTCGAGCTGGTCGCGGGTCTTGCGGATGAAGTCGCGGTTGAAGTTCATCAGGAAGCGGACCTCGTCCGGGGAGCGCTTCCAGTTCTCGGTCGAGAAGGCGTAGAGGGAGATGCTGCCCACGCCCATCTCGATCGCGCCCTGGAGGACGTCGAGCACGCGCTCGGCGCCGACCTTGTGGCCCTCGGTGCGCGGCAGGCCGCGGTCCTTGGCCCAGCGGCCGTTGCCGTCCATGACGATCGCCACGTGCTCCGGGACGAGCTCGCCGGGGATCTTCGGGGGACGGGCGCCCGAAGGGTGCGGGTCGGGGATGCGGTACTCGCGTCGCGCCCGGCCCAGAATCCCGCGTACAACCATGGGTGCCACTACTCCTTGATCCCTGTTTCGCTTAGTTCTCGACATACCTGAGCGAGCGAAGCCCCCGCTCCAGATGCCACTGCAGATAGGCCGCCACCAGCCCGCTGCCCTCCCGGACGTGGCGCGCCTCGCACGCGTCCGCCGTCGCCCAGTCCCCCGTCAGCAGCGCGCCCAGGAGCTCGATCGACTCCGAGGAGGGTACGACGCATCCGGGCACCCGGCACTCCCCGCAGACCACACCGCCCGCGGCCGCGGAGAAGAACCGGTTCGGCCCGGGCATACCGCACTTCGCGCAGGCGCCGAAGCTGGGCGCGTAGCCGTTGACGGCGAGGGAGCGCAGCAGGAACGCGTCGAGCACCAGATGGGGGGCGTGGGCCCCGGAGGCGAGGGTGCGCAGCGCGCCCACGAGCAGCAGGTACTGCTGCACGGCGGGCTCGCCCTCGTGGTCGGTGAAGCGCTCGGCGGTCTCCAGCATGGCGGTGCCGGCGGTGTAGCGGGCGTAGTCGGTGACGATCGCGCCACCGTACGGAGCGATGGTCTCACTCTGGGTGCACAGTGGCAGCCCGCGTCCCACGAGCTCGCTGCCGCGCGCGAAGAACTGCACGTCGACGTGGGAGAACGGCTCCAGCCGCGCCCCGAACTTCGACTTGGTGCGACGCACCCCACGGGCCACGGCCCGCACCCGGCCGTGACCGCGCGTGAGGAGGGTGATGATCCGGTCCGCCTCGCCCAGCTTCTGGGTGCGCAGCACTATGCCGTCGTCGCGGAACAGACTCATGGAGCCATTCTCCCGTACGGGCGACGTGCCGGGTGCCATCGCCACCGGGGCCCCATGGCCACCGTCCTTCAATCCGCAATACACACGATGTGGTGAAATCCCTGCCGGAGTCGACCTGCGCGATCAGATCAGCAGGCCGGTCCCGGAGACATGAGCGCTCAGGACGGTGTGCGCGCCGCCGCCAGGAGCCGGTCGGTGTCCTCGGGGCGGATCAGCAGCGCCCGCCCCACCGTCGCCAGCACTTCCCGCTCCGCGGGCCGGTAGGGGCCGTCGGCCAGGGCGATCCGGGCCCCCTGGAGGAGGATCTGCTCACGGCCCGCGGGCGCCAGGTGTGGTGCCAGCGGCTCCAGGGCCTCGTGGAGCTCGATGGCCAGGGCCGTGCCGCAGGGGTCGAAGCCGTCGCGGCTCGCGTCGCCCGGCGGCGTCGCGTACCGCCCGGGCAGTCGTCCGGTGTCCGCGGCGAGCGCCTCGATCAGGGTGACGAGCTGCTCCTCGCTGCAATCGGCGAAGCCGGCCGCCCGCACCGCGCCGACCGCCGCGCGGCGGACCGTACGGGCCTCGGTGCCGCCCGCGGCCAGCACGGCGAGCGCCACCGTGTGCACGGCGTCGCGCAGCATCGCGGAGAAGCGGGTGGTGGTGGGGTGGTCGAGGACGTCCATGGCGTAGCGGCCGCGACAGGCCGTGCACTCCACGATGGGCCCCACCAGGCCGCGCGGCAGCAGCGGTACCCCGAACGCGACAAGGCGGCGCCGGCCCGTGCGACGGTGGTAATTGCGGTCGCCACCGCAACCGGGGCAGAAGAATTCGCCGTCTCCGACGGTGCGCCATACGGTGCGTACGCCCACCACACACCGGTCCGGGCTGTGTCGGCCTTGCGCGTGCATCACGGCGCACCTCCATAACGCCACGGCCGGGGTGCCGCGTTGACGTGATGTTAGCCACATCGTTGATGCCGCGTCAGTACCCCGACGGCCGAGTTGGGGCGGGTACTGGCCGAAGGCGCCGATGAGCCCACCGGATGCGGTGTTTTCACCGGCGCCAGGTTGACGCTGAGCGACGGAGGTTACGGACCGTCAGCGGCCTCAGCGGCGGTAGGCGCGGTTCACCGCCGAGACGACGGCCTTGATCGAGGCCCGGGTCGTGTTGCCGTCGATGCCGATGCCCCACAGCACCTTGCCGTCGATCACGCACTCGATGTACGAGGCGGCCTGGGCGCTGGCGCCCTCGCTCATCGTGTGCTCGGTGTAGTCCAGCAGCCGGGCGTCGACGCCGATGCCGGCCAGCGCGTCGAAGAAGGCCGAGATCGGACCGTTGCCCGTGCCCGTGAGCTCGGTCTTCGCGCCGTCGACGACCGCTTCGACGGTCAGCGCGTCGAGGCCCTCGGCGGTGGTGGAGGTCTGCGTGGAGCGCAGCAGCGCGATCCGGCCCCAGGCGTTGTCGTGCACCGGCAGGTACTCGTCCTGGAAGACGCCCCAGATCTCCTGCGGGGTGACCTCGCCGCCCTCGGCGTCGGTCTTCGTCTGGATGATCTTCGAGAACTCGATCTGCATCCGGCGCGGCAGGTCCAGCTTGTGGTCGTGCTTGAGGACGTAGGCGATACCGCCCTTGCCGGACTGGGAGTTGACGCGGATGACGGCCTCGTACGAACGGCCGACGTCCTTCGGGTCGATGGGCAGGTAGGGCACCGCCCACTCGATCTCGTCGACGGTCTTCCCGGCGGCGGCCGCCTCGGCCTCCCTCGCCTCGAAGCCCTTCTTGATGGCGTCCTGGTGGGAGCCGGAGAAGGAGGTGTAGACCAGGTCGCCCGCGTAGGGGTGGCGCGGGTGGACCTCCATCTGATTGCAGTACTCGGCGGTCCGGCGGACCTCGTCGATCTGCGAGAAGTCGATCTGCGGGTCGACGCCCTGGGAGAACAGGTTCATGCCCAGGGTGACCAGGTCGACGTTGCCGGTGCGCTCGCCCTGGCCGAACAGGCAGCCCTCGATCCGGTCCGCGCCCGCCATGACCGCCAGCTCGGCGGCGGCGACGGCGGTGCCGCGGTCGTTGTGCGGGTGCGCGGACAGGCAGATGTACTCGCGGCGGGACAGGTGCCGGGACATCCACTCGAAGCGGTCGGCGTGGGTGGAGGGGGTGGAGCGCTCCACGGTCGCCGGCAGATTCAGGATGATCTCGCGGCCCGCCTCGGGCTGCCAGACGTCCATGACGCCCTCGCAGACCTCCAGCGCGAAGTCCAGCTCGGTATCGGTGAAGATCTCCGGGCTGTACTGGAAGCCGAAGGCGGTGTCATCGCCGAGGATCTTGTCGGCGTACTCCATCACCAGCCGGGTGCCGTCGACGGCGATCTGCTTGACCTGCTCGCGCGAGCCCCGGAAGACCACGCGGCGGAAGACGGGCGCGGTGGCGTTGTAGAGGTGGACGGTGGCGCGGTGGGCGCCGCGCAGGGACGTGACCGTCCGCTCGATCAGCTCCTCGCGGGCCTGGGTGAGGACGGAGATCGTCACGTCCTCGGGGATGGCGCCCTCCTCGATGATCGAGCGGACGAAGTCGAAGTCCGTGGCCCCGGAGGAGGGGAAGCCGACCTCGATCTCCTTGTAGCCCATGCGCACCAGCAGGTCGAACATCTCGCGCTTGCGGGCGGGCGACATGGGGTCGATCAGCGCCTGGTTGCCGTCGCGCAGGTCGGTCGACAGCCAGCGGGGCGCCTTGGTGATCCGCCGGTCCGGCCAGCTGCGGTCGGGGATCTCCACGGCGTCGTACGGGCGGTACTTGCGCACCGGCATCCCGGACGGCCGCTGGGTGACGGTGGCGGCGGTGACGGGCGTGGGACGGCCGACGGATACGGAAGGCTGCTGGGGCATGGTGCGGAAGGCTCCTCGGTGTGTCCTTGCGGGACGGCCGACGGGGCTGCGGGCTGCTGCTGATCGGTGGGTGCGCAGCACCGGACTCCGCGGGGAGGGGGTCGGCCTTCGCTACAGACCCTCGCCGCGGCAGCTAAGAAGAAGCAGCACGTCACGCATGGTGCTCAGCAGATTAGCCGAGACGCGCGGGGCGGGGCAGGGCCGTTTCAGCATGCGGGACGGGGATGCGGGACGGGCCCGGGGCACACGGAACCCCGGCACTCGTTTGTGTTAATCCCCGCACCGGGCCCTGACAAGGCCGGGAGCGGGTGTCAGATTCGGCCCATGACTACCCAGAAGCACGGGATCTTCTGCGGCATCATTCCGCCGCACGTACTCGACCGCCTGGCCCAGTCCGACGACCCCCGGCACCATGAGCCCGCGCGCCGCACCCTGGAGCACGACGGCGCCCTGCGCACCCGCCGCCGGATCGCCGCGGTGCGGACGACCGTGGACTCGTCCTCGGCGGGCTCCCTTTCCGACACCCCGCAGCGGACGATCTACGACGCCGGGCACCGGGAGACCCTGCCGGGCCGCAAGGTGCACGCCGAGGCCGACGCGCCCAGCAAGGACGCCACGGTCAACCGGGCGAACGCCGGGCTGGGCGCCACCTTCGACCTCTATCTCAAGGTCTACGGCAGGCACTCCATCGACGGCGCGGGCCTGCCGCTGAACGCCACCGTCCACTACGGCGAGAGCTACGACAACGCCTTCTGGGACGGCGAGCAGATGGTCTTCGGCGACGGGGACGGCGATCTCTTCCTGGACTTCACCCTTCCCGTGGACGTCATCGGCCACGAGCTGACCCACGGGGTGACGCAGCACACCGCCAATCTGGAGTACTACGGCCAGTCCGGCGCGCTCAACGAGTCCATCTCGGACGTCTTCGGCTCCCTGATCAAGCAGTACGCCCTCGGGCAGACCACCGACCAGGCCGACTGGCTGATCGGCGAGGGCCTCCTGGGCCCGGACGTCACCGGCAAGGCCCTGCGCTCGATGAAGGCGCCCGGCACCGCCTACGACGACGACAAGCTCGGCAAGGACCCGCAGCCCGCCACCATGGAGCACTTCGTGCGCACCAGCCGGGACAACGGCGGTGTGCACATCAACTCCGGCATCCCCAACCACGCCTTCTACCTGCTGGCCACCGCCCTCGGCGGGCACGCGTGGGAGCGGGCGGGGAACATCTGGTACGCCACGCTGACCGGCGGGCAGCTGGCCCAGGACGCCGACTTCGCGGCCTTCGCCCGGCTGACGGCGGCCTCGGCGCGGACGCTGTACGGCGAGGGGGACGCGGTCCAGGCCGTGCTCAAGGCGTGGAGCCAGGTGGGCGTGCCCACTGCCTAGGGCCGGACGGCCCTTGATACGGGTCTCCCGGACCGGGAATGACCGCGAGCCGTGGGGTAGGGATGACGGTATGCGTATCGCCATCACCCGTACCGGCGGTTTCGCCGGCATCGAGCGCCGGGCCGAGCTGGACACCTGTTGCCGGCCCGACGCCACGCATCTGGAGGCCCTGGCCCACCGCGCCCTTGCGCCGGGCCGGGAGCCGCCGCCCGGTCACGCCCGGGGCGTGCCGGACGGCTTCCACTACGTCATCGACGTGGACGGCCGCTCGGTCCACCTCGCGGACCCCCACCTCACCGAGGACCAGCGCGAGCTGATCCGTACGGTGCTGAAGGAAGGCGCGTAGCGCTTAGAAGCCCAGCTTCCGGAGCTGCTTCGGGTCGCGCTGCCAGTCCTTGGCGACCTTCACGTGCAGGTCGAGGTAGACCGGCGTGCCCAGCAGTGCCTCGATGTGCTTGCGGGACTTCATGCCGACCTCCTTCAGGCGGGCGCCCTTGGGGCCGATGATGATGCCCTTCTGGCTGGGCCGCTCGATGTAGACGTTGGCGTGGATGTCCAGCAGCGGCTTGTCCTTGGGCCGGTCCTCGCGCGGCAGCATCTCCTCGACCACAACGGCGATGGAGTGCGGCAGCTCGTCGCGCACGCCCTCCAGGGCGGCCTCGCGGATCAGCTCCGCGACCATGACCTGCTCGGGCTCGTCGGTGAGGTCGCCCTCGGGGTAGAGCGGCGGGCTCTCCGGGAGCAGCGGGGCGATCAGGTCGGCCAGCAGGGAGACCTGCTTGTCGCCGACGGCCGAGACCGGGACGATCTGCGCCCACTGGATGCCCAGCTCGTCGCCCAGCTGCTGGATGGCGATGAGCTGCTCGGCGAGCTGCTTGGAGTCGACCAGGTCCGTCTTGGTGACGATCGCGATCTTCGGGGTCTTCTTGATCCCCGCGAGTTCCTTGGCGATGAACTTGTCACCGGGGCCGAGCTTCTGGTCGGCGGGCAGACAGAAACCGATCACGTCGACCTCGGCCCAGGTGGTCCGGACGACGTCGTTGAGCCGCTCGCCCAGCAGGGTGCGCGGCTTGTGGAGACCGGGCGTGTCCACCAGGACGAGCTGGGCGTCCGGGCGGTGGACGATGCCGCGCACGGTGTGCCGGGTGGTCTGCGGACGGTTGGAGGTGATCGCGACCTTCGTCCCCACCAGTGCGTTGGTCAGGGTCGACTTGCCCGCGTTGGGGCGGCCGACGAAGCACGCGAAGCCCGCGCGGTGGGAGGCCGGGGACGGGGAGGAAGCTCTATCCATACCCCATATTCTCCCCGATCCCCCGGCGGCCTCCGACCAACGGCCGGACGCGGCGCTCAGCCGGCCGTGACCACCGGCCCCGGCGTCCCGTCCGGGCCCGCCAGCAGCACGGGTGTCGCGGGCCCGCCCAGGTCGCGGACGGCGGCGCGGTCGGCGTCGGTGACGGCTTCCGCCTCGGAGACCACCGCGGCGGCCTCCAGGGACGTCGCCCCGCTGGCCACGGCCATGGCCACCGCCGTCCGGAGCGCGCTCAGCCGCAGCGACTCCAGGGCGACCGTCCCGGCGACATACGTACGGCCGGTCTCGTCACGGACGGCCGCGCCCTCGGGCACGGCGTTACGGGCGCGGGTGGCGCGGGCGAGCGTGATCAGCTTGCGGTCTTCGGGGTCCAGGGCATCCGTCATGCCTGGAGCATAGGGGCGCCGTCGCGGCCGCCCCCGGGCGCCCTCAGCCGGCCACCGAGTACATCGCGCCGCGCCGGCCCTCGGGCGAGGTCAGCCACGCCACCTTCTCCGCCGTGCCGGTGTCGGGGGCGGGGTTGTGCAGCACGATCGTCAGGTCCGGGCGGGCCGGTACGCGCAGCTGGGTGCTCTCGAAGAGGAGGTCGCCCACGAGCGGGTGGTGGAGGGCCTTGCGCACCAGGCCCGCCGGGCACACGTCGCCGCGGGCCCACAGCTCCGTGAATTCCGGGCTCGCGGCGGAGACGTCGGCCAGTACCTCCTCGAAGCCCTCGTCGCCGGGCCGCTCCGAGCAGGCGGCGCGGTAGGAGGCGACGACGCGCGGGGCGTTCTCCGCCCAGTTCGCGGCGCGCGAGCGGTAGACGGGGTCGGTGAAGAAGTCGATCAGGCAGTTCTGCCGGTTCTCGGGACGGAAGCCGAGGACCAGTTTGGCGGACTCGTTGTAGGCGACCAGGTTCCAGTACGGGTCCATGATGTGCGCCGGGGAGGGCAGCCAGCCGTCGATGAGCCGGCGCAGCCCGTCGCACAGGTACTCCGCGTCGTACTCGGCCTCGGGCAGCGGCGGGTTCAGCCCCGCCAGCACGTACAGATGCCGGCGCTCGGCCCCGGCCAGCCGCAGCACCCGCGCGACCGCGTCGAGGACCTGCGGCGAGACGGTGATGTCCCTGCCCTGCTCCAGCCACTGGTACCAGGAGGCCCCCACCCCGGCGAGGACCGCGACCTCCTCGCGGCGCAGCCCCGGCGTCCGGCGGCGGCTCCCGCCGTCGGGCAGCCCCGCCTCGGCCGGGGACACCCTCGCCCGACGGCTCATCAAGAACTCGCGCAGCTCAGGACGGCGGCGCGGCTTCTCCTGCAACGCTACGGTCAACTCTCCCCCTTGGCTGGTGGTGCGACCACCACGATAAGCGCGCACTCCCCAGGGTCGCTCCGCCCGGCGGAGGGTGGCCGCATGGCGATCGACTCCCCTCCTCTCACCTCCCCCGCCGAGGCCGCGTCCCCGCGCATGTCCGGCCGCGACAAGCTGACCCTGATGGTGCTGTGCGCGGCGCAGTTCATCGTCGCCCTCGACTTCTCCATCCTGAACGTGGCGCTGCCCGTCCTCGGCGACGACCTGGGCATGAGCCAGGCGGACCTCCAGTGGGCGGTCACGGCCTTCGCCCTGCCGTCGGGCGGCTTCCTGCTCTTCTTCGGCCGGATCGCCGACCTCTACGGCCGCCGGAAGCTCTTCCTGACCGGACTCGTCCTCTTCACCGTCGCCTCCGCGCTGGCCACCGTCGCCTGGGACCCGGCGACCTTCCTCACCGGCCGGGCCCTCCAGGGCCTGGGCGCGGCCGTGATCGTGCCGACCGGGATGTCCCTGCTGACCACGACCTTCGCCGAGGGCCCGCAGCGCGAGCGGGCGCTGGGCATCAGCGGCACCCTGATGTCGCTGGGCTTCACCATCGGCATGGTGCTCGGCGGTGTCATGACCGACACGCTGGGCTGGCGCTCCACGATGGGGCTGCTGGCGGTGGCGGGCGTCGGTGTGCTCCTCGCCGCGCCCGGCCTGCTGACCGAGTCCCGGCGGGCGGATCGCCCCCGCCTCGACCTGCCGGGCGCGGTGACGGTGACGGGCGGTCTGCTCGCGGTGATCTACGCCCTGTCGACCGCCGCCCAGCGGGGCTTCGGCGGCACGGACGTCGTGCTCGCGCTGATCGCCGGTGCGGTCCTGCTGGTGGCCTTCGTCGTCGTCGAGTCCCGGGCGGCCGAGCCACTGGTGTCCCTGCCGATGCTGCGCCGGCGGACGGTGGCCTGGGGGAACCTGGCCGGGCTGACCACGTTCGCGATGATGTCCTCGGTGATCTTCCTGCTCACCCTGTACCTCCAGGAGGTCCTGGAGCTGTCGGCCGTCCGCACCGGCCTGATCTTCGGTGTGACGGGCGTGGCGGCGGCGCTCGCCGGGATGACCGCGCCCCGGATCATCGCCCGCTTCGGGGCGCGCGCCACGCTGGTGGCGGGCCTGCTGGTGCAGGCCGTCTGCACGGCGGCCCTGCTGGGCCTGGGCGACGGCCCGGCCGGTGCCTGGCTGGCGCTGGTGGGGAGCTCGCTGGGCTGCGTCGGCCATCTGTGGGCGATCGTCGCGTACGGCGTGACGGCGACGTCGGGACTGCCGGACGGTTCGCAGGGCCTGGCGACGGGGCTGGTCACCAGCTCCCAGCAGGTGGGTCTGACCGTCGGCATCCCGCTGCTGAGCGCGCTGGCTTCGGCGCGGGTCTCCGCGCTGCGGGGCGCGGGTGCGTCCTTTGCGGAGGGGACGTTGGGGGGCGTGCGGCTGGGGCTTGGCGTCGACGCCGCGGTGGTCCTGGTGGTGGCCGCCGCGACATTCTTCGGCTTGCGGCGAGCGCGCTGACGCGCGTCGTCCGCAAAGCGCCGGGCGGGCTGACTTCGTCAGCCCGTCCGGCGTTTCGGCACACGGTCCGCGGCCGTGATGAGCAACCCGCCCAGAATCGAGACGTTCGCGAAGAACGCCACCCGGTGCTGCATCCGCTTCCCCGCGTCCTCCTCCCTCCAGTACGCGTGACCCGCCAGGGTCGTCGGCACCAGGCTGGCGGCGAGGGCCAGGGCGGAGGCCCGGGGGAGGATGCCCAGGGCGAGCAGCCCGCCCGCTCCCAGGTGCACCGCCCCGTTCAGCCGTACGAGCGCCCGCGCGTCGCGCGGCAGGACCGGGATCCAGTCCGCGATGGCGAGCGCCACGGGCGCCGCGACCGGCGCGAGGAGTTCGGGGCGGCGGACGGTCTGGACGCCGGCGCTGATGAACGCCGACGCCAGCAGCGGCCGCGCGAGAGTTCTGAGAACCGCCATTCCAGTACGGTTCCCGCACCATCGCGGGAGGATTCCCCTGAACGGGACGATTCCCCCGCTCAGTCCTCCCCGAAGGGACCGCGCTGCGCGCGCACCGGCTCCACGAGCACCGTGACGATGCGGTTGCGCCGCCCCGCCGCGGCCTCCGCGGTGAGCCGGAGGGCCGTGAGTGTCGGGTCCTTGCCGTGTTCGGCGACGTGCTCGGAGAGCGCGACCTCCGCCGTCGCGCCGGCGATCGGCACGCGGCCCAGCGACTTGGCGAGGAGGCCGCCGACCGTCTCGACGTCCTCGTCGTCGAACTCGTCGAGGCCGTAGAGCTCGCCGAGGTCGCCGATGTCGAGCCGGGCGGTGACCCGGTAGCGGTCGTCGCCGAGCTCCTCGACGGGCGGCAGCTCCCGGTCGTACTCGTCGGTGATCTCGCCGACGATCTCCTCGAGGATGTCCTCGATGGTGACGATGCCGGCCGTGCCGCCGTACTCGTCGATGACGACCGCGCAGTGGTTGCGCTGCTGCTGCATCTCGCGCAGCAGGTCGCCCGCGTTCTTGGTGTCCGGGACGAAGACGGCCGGCCGCATCGCGGTGGAGACCAGCTCGCTCTCCGCGTCACGGTTGATATGCGTCTTGCGGACGAGGTCCTTGAGGTAGACGATGCCCACCACGTCGTCCTCGTTCTCGCCCGTCACCGGGATCCGGGAGAAGCCGGAGCGCAGCGCGAGGGTGAGCGCCTGGCGGATGGTCTTGCCGCGCTCTATGACGATCAGGTCCGTGCGCGGCACCATGACCTCGCGGACGAGGGTGTCGCCGAGCTCGAAGACGGAGTGCACCATGCGGCGCTCGTCGTCCTCGATCAGCGACTCCTGCTCCGCCAGGTCGACCATGGCCCGCAGCTCCGCCTCCGAGGCGAAGGGGCCCATGCGGAAGCCCTTGCCGGGGGTGAGGGCGTTGCCGATGAGGATCAGCAGCCGGGGCACCGGGCCCATGATCCTGGCGAGCGGCAGCAGGACGTACGCCGCGGCCGTGGCGGTGCCCAGCGGGTGCTGGCGGCCGATGGTGCGCGGGGAGACGCCGACGGCCACGTACGAGACGAGGACCATCACCGCGATGGCGACGGTCAGCGCCTGCCAGGTGGCGTCGAAGGACTCCAGGCAGACGTAGGTGACGAAGACGCCCGCCGCCATCTCGCAGGCGACGCGCACCAGCAGCGCGACGTTGAGATAGCGGGTGGGGTCGGCCGCGACGGCCATGAGCCGGGCGCTGCCCCGCCGCCCCGCCCGGGCGGCCTCCTCGGCCCGGAACCGGGTGGTCCGGGCGAGGCCGGCCTCGGCGCAGGCGGCGAGCCAGGCGACGACGAGCAGCAGGACCGCGGCGGCGATCAGCTGGCCGGTCACGTGAACGTGGGAGCCGGGGAGGGCCCTTCGATGCCGCGCTCGGCGCGCCAGCCGTCGATGATCGCCGCCTGGAGGCCGAACATCTCGGCCTTCTCGTCGGGCTCCTCATGGTCGTAGCCGAGGAGGTGGAGCACGCCGTGGACGGTCAGGAGCTGGAGCTCCTCGTCCATGGAGTGCCCGGTCGGGGCCTCCTCGCCCTGCTTCTTCGCGACCTCCGGGCAGAGGACGATGTCGCCGAGGAGACCCTGCGGCGGCTCGTCGTCGTCCTTGGCCGGCGGGCGCAGCTCGTCCATGGGGAAGGACATCACATCGGTGGGACCGGGGAGGTCCATCCACTGGATGTGGAGCTGCTCCATGGCATCGGCGTCGACAACGATGACCGAGAGTTCGGAGAGCGGGTGGATACGCATCCGGGTGAGGGCGTAGCGGGCGACGTCCAGGATCGCCTGCTCGTCGATCTCCGTGCCGGATTCGTTGTTGACGTCGATTGACATGCTGTTACCGGGTCTTACTTTCCGTTGCGGCTGTCGTACTGCTCGTACGCGTCGACAATACGGCCGACCAGCTTGTGCCGGACGACGTCCCTGCTGGTGAGGTACGAGAAATGGACGTCGGTGACGCCCTCCAGAATCTCCCGCACCTGACGCAGACCGCTCTTGGTGCCGCCGGGCAGGTCGATCTGGGTGACGTCACCCGTGATCACGATCTTGGAGTCGAAGCCGAGCCGGGTGAGGAACATCTTCATCTGCTCGGGGCTCGTGTTCTGCGCCTCGTCGAGGATGATGAACGCGTCGTTGAGCGTCCTTCCTCGCATATACGCGAGCGGCGCGACCTCGATCGTCCCGGCGGCCATCAGCCGCGGGATGGAGTCGGGGTCGAGCATGTCGTGGAGGGCGTCGTAGAGCGGCCGCAGATAGGGGTCGATCTTCTCGTAGAGCGTGCCGGGCAGGAAGCCCAGCCGCTCGCCCGCCTCGACGGCCGGCCGGGTCAGGATGATCCGGTTGACCTGCTTGGACTGGAGGGCCTGGACCGCCTTGGCCATGGCCAGATAGGTCTTTCCGGTACCGGCGGGGCCGATGCCGAAGACGACCGTGTGCTTGTCGATCGCGTCGACGTAGTGCTTCTGGTTGAGCGTCTTGGGGCGGATGGTGCGGCCGCGGCTGGAGAGAATGTTCTGGGTGAGGACCTCGGCGGGGGTCTCGCCCTCGCCCTCCTCGCCCCTCAGCATGGCGATCGAGCGTTCCACCGCGTCCTCCGTCATCGGCTGCCCGGTGCGGAGCACCAGCATCATCTCGTCGAACAGGCGCTGTACGAGGGAGACTTCGCGATCGTCCCCCGTGGCGCTCACCTCATTGCCCCGAACGTGGATGTCGGTGGCCGGGAACGCCTTCTCGATCACCCGCAGGAGCTTGTCCCCGGAGCCCAGGATCGTCACCATCGGGTGCTTCGCCGGGACCGTGAACCGCGCCGTCGCCTGCGGTCGTGTGGGTGTCTGAGTCATGGGCCGGCACTGAAGGCCTGCTCATCCCTCTTTCCGTGTCGACAACCTTCCTTGGAATACCAGGGTACGACGCGTGCCCCGCCGATCCCGAGGGCTTTTCCGGGGGGATCGCCGAGGTCACGACGGCGGATCGCCGAGGTCACGACGGCCTGCGGAAGCCCAGCGTCGGCAGGGCCCGGCGCAGCGGCCAGGGGCTGATGGCCTCGGGGAGGATCGCGTCGAGGAAGGAGTAGCGGCGCAGCGTGGCCGGGGACTGGTCGTCGAAGGACCGGACGTGCTGCCACCACGCGGCGATCTCCACCCAGCCGGGCGCCGACAACGACCCCCCGAACTCCTGGACCGACAGGGCGGCCGTCAGCCCCGCGAAGGCCAGCCGGTCGGCCAGCGGCCACTCGGCGAGGGTCCCGGTGACGAAGCCGGCCACGAAGACGTCCCCCGCGCCGGTCGGGTCGAGGGCCTCGACGACGATCGCGGGCACCTCGGCGCTCTCGCCGGTGCGCCCGTCCACCGCGTACGCGCCCCGCTCCCCCATCGTGACCACGGCCAGCGGCACCTTGTCCGTGAGCGCGCGGGCGGCGGCGCGCGGGCAGTCGGTGCGGGTGTAGCGCATGGCCTCCTCGGCGTTGGGCAGGAAGGCCTCGCAGTGCTCCAGGTCGGCGAGGTCCGCCGGGTCCCAGCGGCCGGTCTCGTCCCAGCCGACGTCGGCGAAGACCCGGCTGCCCTGGCGGGCCGCCGTCGCGATCCACTCCTCCGGCCGCCCGGGCGTCAGCAGCCCCACACAGGCCCGCGCGGGCGGCGGGCACTCCGGGGCGGGCTCCTCCGGCGGCGGGGCCTCGTGGCCGTGGGAGATCATGGTCCGCTCGCCCTCGTAGGCCATCGAGACGGTGACCGGGGAGTGCCAGCCGGGCACCGTGCGCGACAGGCTCAGATCGATGCCCTCGCCCCGGGAGAGGGACTCCCAGCAGTACTCGCCGTACATGTCGTCGCCGAATGCGGCGGCCAGCGAGGTGCGCAGGCCCAGCCGGGCCAGGGCGGTGGCCATGTTGGCCACGCCGCCGGGGCTGGAGCCCATGCCGCGCGCCCAGGACTCGGTGCCGCGCACGGGGGCGGAGTCCAGGCCGGTGAAGATGATGTCGAGGAAGACGGTCCCGGTCAGATAGACGTCGGTGGGCGGGTCGGCGTCGGTGCGCAGAGCGGCGAGCGGGTCCAGGACCGGCGCCGTTCCCGTGTGTCCTTGCTGCCCTTGCTGTCCATGCTGTGCTTGCGGTCCTTGCGGGAAACCCGCGCGAGGGGCACCTGTGTGGGTGGAGGAAGGGGCCGTCATACTCGCTCGTCGCTCCTCTCAGGGATGCACGAAATGCGGATCCGCACAGTGTGCCCGAAGCTGAGGTACGTTCCGTTCCATGAGGCTCACCATTCTCGGCGGCGGCGGATTCCGGGTGCCGCTGGTGCACCGGGCCCTGCTGGACGACGCCCGGCGCGACGCCCCGGGTCGCTGCACGGAACTCGTGCTCCACGACACCGACTCCGCGCGCATGAGGGTGATCGCCTCCGTGCTGGGATCCCAGGCCGCCGGGGTGCCCGGCGCCCCCTCCGTACGGCTCGCGGAGAACCTGGACGAGGCGCTGCGCGGGGCCGATTTCGTCTTCTCCGCGATCCGGGTGGGCGGCACGGCCGGCCGGGTCCTCGACGAGCGGATCCCCCTCGCCGAGGGCGTCCTGGGCCAGGAGACGGTCGGCGCGGGCGGGGTGCTCTACGGGCTCCGTACGGTCCTGGTGGCCACGGAGATCGCCGAACGGGTCGCGAGGATCGCCCCGGACGCGTGGGTCATCAACTTCACCAACCCCGCCGGGATGGTGACGGAGGCGATGTCCGCCGTGCTCGGCCCACGCGTCATCGGCATCTGCGATTCACCCGTGGGGCTGGTCCGCCGCGCCGCCCGGGCGGCGGGCGCGGACCCGGACCGGGTCACCTACGACTACGTGGGCCTCAACCACCTGGGCTGGCTCCGCTCGTTGGTCCGCGACGGCGAGGACCTTCTCCCGGGGCTGCTGCGCGACGAGACGGCCCTGACCTCCTTCGAGGAGGGCAAGCTCTTCGGCGCCCGCTGGCTCCAGGCGCTCGGCTCCCTGCCCAACGAATACCTCCACTACTACTACTTCCGCCGCGAGACCCTCCGCTCGGTCATGGAGTCCGCGGAGACCCGCGGCGAGTTCCTCGACCAGCAGCAGGGCGACTTCTTCACCCGCGCGGCCGCCGAACCCGAGCGCTCCTTCGAACTGTGGGAGCACACCCGGCTGCGCCGCGAGGAGACCTACATGGCCGAGAGCCGCGCGGCGACCGGCGGCTGGCAGCGCGACACCTGCGACCTGGACGGCGGCGGCTACGACCAGGTGGCGCTCGCCCTGATGCGGGCGATCAGCGCGGACGAACGCACCCGGCTGATCCTCAACGTCCCGAACGGGCTGACGGTCCCCGCGCTGGACGCCACCGCCATCATCGAAACCGTGTGCGAGGTCAGCGCGAAGGGCGCGCGGCCACTGCCGTGCGCCCCGCTACGGGAAGATCAACTCGGGCTGATGCTCCAGCTCAAGGCGGTCGAACGCGCGGCGATCGAAGCCGCGCTCCACGAGGACCGCGACGCGGCGCTCCGCGCGCTGGCCCTCCACCCACTGGTCGACTCGCCATCGGTGGCGGCCCGCATCCTGGCCCGGGCGAACCGCTGACGCGGGGCCTCCACCCGGATTCCGGGCGCCCCGCCCTGGGGTCTGGGGGCTTGCCCCCCAGGAAACGGGAAGGGGCGGGTCCGGGGCACCCCAACTCCGCCGCGACGGCGAGTGGCCATCACGGCGGAGTCCGGCGGTGCCGAACCGGCGGCAACCGCCGTCAGGCACCGCCGAACTCCCCGGCGGGGGCTGGGCACCGTCGCGGCGGGAGTGGGTGCCCCAGTCCCGCCCTTTCACCGTTTCCCGGGGCTGCGCCCCGGACCCGGCCCCCGGCCGTAGGGGTGGGTACCCCTAGAAGACGACCACCGACCGCAGCACATCCCCCTCGTGCATACGAGCGAACGCCTTCTCCACATCCCCCAGCCCGATCGTCTCGGTCACAAACGCCCCGAGATCCAGCCGCCCCTGAAGATGCAGATCCACCAGCATCGGGAAGTCCCGCGACGGCAGGCAGTCCCCGTACCAGGACGACTTCAGCGCGCCGCCCCGCCCGAAGACGTCCAGGAGCGGCAGCTCCAGCTTCATCTCCGGCGTCGGCACGCCGACGAGAACGACGGTGCCGGCCAGGTCACGGGCGTAGAAGGCCTGCTCGTAGGTCTCGGGGCGGCCCACCGCCTCGATGACCACGTCCGCGCCGAAGCCGCCCGTGAGCTCGCGGATCGCCTCGACGGGATCGGTGGAGCGGGAGTTCACCGTGTGCGTGGCGCCCATCTCGCGCGCCTTCTCGAGCTTGCGGTCGTCGATGTCGACGGCGATGATCCGGCCCGCGCCCGCCAGCCGGGAGCCCGCGATCGCCGCGTCGCCGACGCCGCCGCAGCCGATCACGGCGACGGAGTCGCCGCGCCCCACCCCGCCGGTGTTGATCGCGGCGCCGATGCCGGCCATCACGCCACAGCCGAGGAGGCCCGCCACCTCCGGGGCGATCGCGGGGTCGACCTTGGTGCACTGACCCGCCGCGACCAGCGTCTTCTCGGCGAACGCGCCGATGCCGAGCGCGGGAGAGAGCTCCGTGCCGTCGAGGAGGGTCATCTTCTGCTTGGCGTTGTGGGTGTTGAAGCAGTACTGGGGGCGGCCGCGCAGACAGGCCCGGCACTGGCCGCAGACGGCCCGCCAGTTGAGGACGACGAAGTCGCCGGGGGCCACCTCGGTGACGCCCTCGCCCACGGACTCGACGACGCCCGCCGCCTCGTGACCGAGGAGGAAGGGGAAGTCGTCGTTGATGCCGCCCTGCTTGTAGTGGAGGTCGGTGTGGCACACACCGCACGCCTGGACCTTCACCACGGCCTCGCCCGGCCCCGGGTCCGGCACCACGATCGTCTCGACCCGCACCGGCTCGTTCTTCCCCGGTGCGATGACTCCGCGTACTTCCTGCGCCATGGTCTCGTGCCCCACCCTTCGTGTCGCTGGTCCGCACACCACGGTACGCCCAAACGATCTTTCTCCGCGCGTAGAACGTCACGCCGCCGGGACCTTGACCCCGTCCGGCTCAGGCCTTAGCTTCGCGCTGCATCGTCCTTGTTACCCAGGAGTCACCTGTGTCGCTCTCCCTGAAGTCCACGCGTGTGCGCGTCGCCGCCGCCACCGCCGCCCTCGCCGTCGGCGCCGGCCTGTACACCGCGGGCGCCGCCTCCGCCGACCACGCGGTGCCCCGCACGGACAAGGAGATCCCGAACCTCACCCAGGTCCAGGACAAGATCAAGGCGTTCTACGGCGACACCGTCGACGCCTCCGGCCAGCACTACGCCTCGCCGGACAGCAACTACGCCAAGCAGGTCGCCGGCATCCAGAAGAAGGCCAAGGCCCAGCTGGAGACCGTCGTCCGCAACACCCAGCACGCCAAGAAGGGCGCGAAGAAGCCCGCCATCGTCCTGGACGTGGACGACACGACCCTGCTGACCTACAACTACGAGCTCCAGCAGGGCTTCCGCTTCACGCCCGAGTCGCAGGACGCGTACCTGAAGTCCACCGACATGACCGCCGTCTTCGGCATGCCCCAGCTGGTCAACTGGGCCAAGTCCAAGGGCATAGAGGTCTTCTACGTCACCGGCCGTGACGAGCACCAGCGCGAGTGGAGCGTCCGCAACCTCAAGAACGTCGGCTACAAGCCCGTCGCCGACGCCTCCCACTTCTTCCTGAAGAACAAGAAGACCCCGCCGGCCTACCTCGCCTGCGGCGCCAAGTGCACGACGGTCGAGTACAAGGCGGGCACCCGCAAGTACATCGAGTCCAAGGGCTTCGACATCGTCGCCAACTTCGGCGACCAGTACAGCGACCTCCAGGGCGGCTACGCGAACCACACGTACAAGCTGCCGAACCCGATGTACTACCTGCCGTAAGGCGTAGACGCGGTACGGGCGGGGTCGCCCTCGGCGACCCCGCTCCCCGTCCGCCCCGCCGCTCAGCCACGGGCCATGCGCAACCGCTGACAGCCGCGCGACTGCCGTCCGTCGAAGTCGCACACCTCGAACCACACGTTCTTCATGCCGTAACGGACGGTGTCCTTGCCCGCCCGCTGAGCGCCGTCGGGATTGCCGACCAGCACCTCCGTATGACGTCCCCGGCGGTCCTCGTAGTGCATGAGCAATCGCCCGCCCCAGCCGTCGTCGTACGCCTCGCGGTCGTCCCGCGAATACGGCATCACATACTCGACGCCGTACCACCCGTCCCCGGTGTCCCAGTACCGATAGCCCACGCCCGCGATCGTGGCGCCCTTGGCGCTGCGCGCCTCGAAGAGGGTGAACGCCCCGCCGCGCCCACGTGCCGCGTCGGCGGCGGGCGCCACGGAGGACGGCCGTCCACCAGCGGGCGTCCCGGGCCGGGAGCCGGCGAACACCCAGTACGCGAGGGTGAGGGCGAGAGCGAGCACGGCCACCACCGCCGACGGCCACCGGAGCCGGACCCGGAGCCACCGCGAACGCCGCCCCGGCGCCGGAGCGCTCCCCTCCCGCCCGGCGATCCTCCGCCTGGCCTCCAGCCACGCCTCACGCCGCGCCCCGTCGCCGCACGCCACCACGAACGCCTCAAGGACCTCGGCACGCGGCAGGGCGGTCCGGGCGAGGGCGTCGGAGATCGTGCTGCGGGGCAGCACCATCCCCTCCTCGGCCGCGCGCCGCTGGAGCCGGCGGTAGGTGAGTCCGGAGTGCTCGCGCAGTTCCCGCATCAGCGCCACCAGAGCCGCCGCGTCCCGCGCTCGCGCGGGGTCGGGTCTCTCCTGCTCGCCCATGCAGCACATGGTGGCATGCCCACGGCGAGCCGCAATCCCTCTGTCCGCACCCCCTTCCACACCCTGTCCGACCTGCGGCCGGACACACCCGGACGGGTCCGGACGGCCCGGGGCGTGGACCGGCCGGGCCCGCCCTGCCAGCGTCGTGCCGCCGACACCACACCCGAACGGGAGGCCCCGATGAGGAACGGAACGCGCCGCGCCCTGGCAGTCTCCGCGGTGACCGCCACGGCCCTGCTGACCTTGGCCGGCCAGGCCGGCGCCACCGCCCAGAGCCCCTATCCGTATGTACACGGGAAGTCGCACGGAGGTTGCTCGGAGGCCGCGGGGACGTACAACTACTACGACACCGGCAAGCGCACACCGAGCGGGTACCAGCTCTTCACGACGGCTTTCGACATCCAGGTCAAGGACCTGTGTCCCAAGGACCCCCAGCACAACGCGGCCCGGCTGTACCTCGAGTACTGGCAGTACAGGAACGGCCTGGACGAGTGGCACGGGTGGCACCCGGTGAAGACCAACGGCACCTACAAGCCCAAGAATCCGCCGAAGAACGTCTGGTACCTGAAGATCCGGGTCTGTGACTGGAACCCGACCGACGGCACGCTGGAGAAGACCTGCGCCGAAGTCAAGTAGCCGCGCGCCGACGGCGCTCCGGTCCGCGACCCCGCCCGGGGCGCGGACCGTTCAGCGCGGCCTCGGCGCGGCCTCAGCGCCGCTTCGGCACCGGTACGCGCAGCAGGTCGCGGGCGACGGTGAGCTCGCCCTCGAAGCCCGCCTCCCGGGCCTGGCGCTCGAAGACCGACGGATCGTCGTAGCGCTGGGAGAAGTGGGTGAGCACCAGATGCCGTACGCCCGCCCGCGCGGCGACGCGGGCGGCCTGGCCCGCCGTCAGATGGCCGTGCTCGGTGGCCAGCGACTCGTCCTCGTCGAGGAACGTCGACTCGATGACGAGCATGTCGCAGCCCTCGGCCAGCTCGTGGACGCCGTCGCACAGCCGGGTGTCCATCACAAAGGCGAAGCGCTGGCCGCGCCGCACCTCGCTGACCTCGTCCAGCGTCACCCCGCCGACCGCGCCCTCGCGCATCAGCCGGCCGACGTCCGGCCCGCCGATGCCGCGCTCGGCCAGCAGCTCGGGCAGCATCCGGCGCCCGTCGGGCTCGACCAGGCGGTAGCCGTAGGACTCGACGGGATGCGAGAGCCGGCGGGCCTGAAGGGTGTACGAGCCGGTGGCCGCCAGCACCGCGCCGGTGCCCGCGACCGGTTCCTGGACGAGCTTGACCGTCTCGCGGTAGGCCGTGGCGTACCGCAGCCGTTTGAAGAAGCGCTCGCCGCTCGCCGGGTAGTGCGCGGTGACCGGATGCGGCACCCGGT
The DNA here is from genome assembly GCF_031845785.1 of Streptomyces hesseae. Lineage (NCBI taxonomy): Bacteria > Bacillati > Actinomycetota > Actinomycetes > Kitasatosporales > Streptomycetaceae > Streptomyces > Streptomyces hesseae. Next base: position 68,153 of record NZ_JAVRFI010000014.1, on the reverse strand, counting down.
CGAGGTTGATCCGCTGGATCACCCCGGCCAGGCCCAGGGAGTGGTCGCCGTGGAAGTGGGTGACACAGATCCGGTTGAGGTCGTGCGCGGCCACCCCGGCGCGCAGCATCTGACGCTGCGTCCCCTCGCCGGGGTCGAAGAGGATGCCGTCCCCGTCCCAGAGGAGGACGTAGCCGTTGTGGTTGCGGTGCCGGGTGGGGACCTGGCTGGCCGTCCCGAGGACGACGAGTTCGCGGACGGACAACGGTCTACCCGGGGGGCCAGTTGAAGCCACGGCCGCCGAGGACGTGGGCGTGCGCGTGGAAGACGGTCTGCCCGGCGCCGGCACCGGTGTTGAAGACGATCCGGAAGCCGTTGTCCCCGTTCTCCTGAAGGGCTACCTCGCCCGCATCGCGCAGCACGTCGGCGGCGATCTGCGGCTCGGCGGCGGCGAGGGAGGCGGCGTCGGGGTAGTGCACCTTGGGGATCACCAGGCAGTGCACGGGCGCCTGGGGGTTGATGTCACGGAAGGCGATGGTCGTCTCCGTCTCCTTGACGACCGTCGCGGGTACGTCTCCCTTGACGATCTTGCAGAACAGGCAGTCCGCCTGCGGTTCTCCCGCCACCGGTGGGCTCCTCCCGGGTCATCGGCTCGTACCGTCCGGATGTTACCGGTCCGTCCGCACGGCCGCCGCGACCCTCCTCGCCCACTGGCCCGGTGAGCTACTTACCCGGTGCGGGAGGCCTGTCGGTGCAGCTCGCCGAGGGGCCCGGGTGCCCCGTGGGCCTCGGCGCGGGCGGCGGTTTGTGCTGGCCGGGGCCCTGGGCGGTCGGGGGCCTGCCGCCGGTGTCGCCCGGCGCCGTCCGGTCGCAGTCGCCGAGCACGCTCACCTGGAAGACGGTCCGCCCGTCGACATTGGCCGTCAGCAGGCCGCGTACACACGCCTGACCGGTCATGCCCGTGACCCTGCCGAAGACGATGATCTTCCTGCCGGTGTCCGTACGGCCCTCGCAGTCGACGCCGACGACGGTCACCGGCAGCGCGCTGCCCGTGCCGGGGTCCTTGCCGCCGTCCTCGGCCTTGCCCTGGCAGCTCAGCCAGGCGGCGTGGACGCCCTCGCCGTCGAGGGCGCGCGAGGCCTGCCGCTGTGTGGTGACGGCGACGGTCGTCGCGTCCAGCCCGGCGACCGGATCGCAGCCGGACAGCGCCACGACGGCGGCGCCGGTGAGGACGACGGCAACCGGTCCGTACCGAGGTCCGTACCGAGCCCTGGAGAGGCGAATGGAACGTATGCGCCTTGACGCACCCATAGCGGGGAGTGTCCCACCGGCCCGGGCCCCGGGGAAAGGAGGCCTCCGGCCGCTGATCCGTTGGCCGAATACAGGCCAACTTCTCATGCTCTTGCGTGAGTTCGTAAGGAAACACAGGATTTATCGGTTCCGCACCCAAGTTTCACCTTCCCCCCTTACTCTCTCTGCCCTGAAGCACACACACGCGTGCTGGGGGGCCGCGTCCGGGGGTAGGGGGACACCTTTGCTGACGTCCATGGTGGTCTGCGCGGTATCGCTCGCGCTCTTCTGGATGGCCGCCTTCACACTCTGGTGGCAGATGCACGCCTGGCGCACGCCCGAGACGCTCGCGGGCACCCGTTTCCAGCCCGCCGGGGGCGAGGGCGCGCTCTCCTTCTCGCTCCTGGTGCCCGCCCGGCACGAACAGGCGGTCCTGGAGCACACCGTCACCCGGCTGCTCACCTCCACGCACGGCCGCTTCGAGGTGCTGGTGATCGTCGGGCACGACGACCCGGAGACCACCGAGGTCGCCGAGAAGGTCGCGACCACCGCCCCGGACCGGGTACGGGTGATCGTCGACACCCATGAGAAGAAGAACAAGCCCAAGGCCCTCAACACCGCGCTCCCCCACTGCCGGGGCGAGGTCGTAGGCGTCTTCGACGCCGAGGACCAGGTCCACCCCGAGCTGCTCACCCATGTCGACCACGCCTTCCGGGCGACGGGCGCGGACGTGGTGCAGGGTGGGGTGCAGCTGATCAACTTCCACTCCAGCTGGTACAGCCTGCGCAACTGCCTGGAGTACTTCTTCTGGTTCCGCAGCCGCCTCCACCTCCACGCGGAGAAAGGTTTCATCCCGCTGGGCGGCAACACCGTCTTCGTCCGCACCGACGTCCTGCGCGAGGCCGGGGGCTGGGACCCCCGGTGCCTGGCCGAGGACTGCGACCTGGGCGTACGGCTCTCCAGCGCCGGCAAGCGCGTCGTCGTCGCCTACGACTCCGAGATGGTCACCCGCGAGGAGACCCCCGGCACCCTGATGAGCCTGCTCAAACAGCGCACCCGCTGGAACCAGGGCTTCCTTCAGGTCTACCGGAAGAAGGACTGGCGGCAACTGCCCACCCTCGCCCAGCGGATGCTCGCCCGCTACACCCTGATGACGCCCTTCTTCCAGGCGTTCAACGGCATCGTCATCCCGCTGAACATAGCCATCGCCCTGCTGCTGGACGTCCCTTCCGGCGTCGCCGTGGTCACCTTCCTGCCCGCCGTGGCCATGCTGGTCACCTTTGTCTTCGAGGTCGTCGGCCTCCACGACTTCGGCACGCAGTACGGCCTGCGCGTACGCCTCGTCCACTACCTCAAGCTCATCCTCGGCGGCCCCTTCTACCAGATGCTCCTCGCGGGCGCGGCCCTCCGCGCCGTCTGGCGGGAGCAGCGGGGACAGAGCGACTGGGAGCTCACCCGGCACGTCGGCGCGCACCTCACCCGAGAGGACGTCATGTCGTGACCGCGACCCTCCCGACCGCCACCGCGAGCCCGGTGGTCCTCGACACCACCCCTGGCACCACCCGGCTGCGCGCCCTACGCCCCGACCTGCTGCTGTGCGGGGCGGTACTGGCCGCGATCCTCCTCGTCCAGGGCTGGAACACCGCGGGCTTCCCGGCCCTCAGCGACGACGAGGGCACCTATCTCGCCCAGGCATGGGCAGTGCAGGAGGGCAAGGGCCTGGCCCACTACACGTACTGGTACGACCACCCGCCGCTGGGCTGGCTCCAACTGGCCCTCGTCACCTGGCTCCCCGCCGCCCTCTTCCCCGACGTCATGTCCGTCGCCCCGATGCGGATCGCGATGCTGCTGGTGACGGCCGTGAGCGCGGTGCTGCTCTACGTCCTGGCGCGGCGGCTGGGGCTGAGACGGTGGGCGGCGGCCCTGGCGATGGCCCTGTTCGGGCTGTCGCCGCTGGCGGTGGTGCTCCAGCGGGAGATCTTCCTCGACAACATCGCCGTGCTGTGGATCCTGCTGGCCTTCTGCCTGGCCGCCTCGCCCCGCCGCCACCTGTGGCACCACTTCGGGGCCGGGCTGGCGGCGGGGGTGGCCGTGCTGACCAAGGAGACGATGCTGGTCGTCCTGCCCGCGCTGCTGGTGACCATGTGGCGGCACACCCACCGCGACACCCGGAAGTTCGCGGTGACGGGCGCGATCACCGCCTGTGTCCTCACAGGCCTCGCCTATCCGCTGTTCGCCCTGCTCAACCACGAGCTGTTCCCGGGCGACGGCCACGTCTCGCTGCTCGGCGGCATCAAGTACCAGATGGGCCGGGCGGGTTCGGGCTTCATCCTGGACGGGGGTTCGGGCGCGCACGCGGTCCTGCGGTCCTGGCTCTACTACGACCGGGTCCTGCCCCTCGCGGGCCTGGCGGCGGCGATACTGCTCCTGGCCGCGGCCCGCTGGTCCCACACGGCCCGCACCTTGGCGGGCCCGGCGACGGCGGTGGTGATCCTGGCGCTGGTGGCACTACGGCCATCGGGCTACCTGCCGGCGATGTACGTGATCCAGCTGCTGCCGTTCCTGGCGTTGACAGTGGCGGGGGCGGCTTCAATCCAGCCTCTCCGGCGTTTGAGGAGCGGGGGTCCGGGGGCGGAGCCCCTGGAAGAAACGGGAAGGGGCGGGGCAGGGGCAAATCCCACCCACCCCCGAAGACCCGCGCTCCTCCGCCGAGCCGCCGCTCTCACCCTCGCGGTGACGGCAGCCGCCGTCGTAACGCCCCACTGGTACGACGCCACCCGCACCGCCCTCACCACCGACGCCAACGCCCCCTACCGCGCGGCAGCGCACTGGCTGCGCGAGAGGGGCAACGTCCCCGACCCGTCCCGCACCCGCGTCCTCGCCGACGACGCGATCTGGCTCGACCTCGTGCACGCGGGATACCGCCCGGGGACCGGGGCCGTCTGGTTCTACAAGGCCGACCTCGACCCGGCGATCGCCAAGACGATGCCGCGCGGCTGGCGCGACGTGGACTACGTCGTCGCCTCCCCGACCGTACGCCGCGACGCGCCCACGCTGCCGCTGGTGAAGGCGGCGCTGACGAACTCGGAGACCGTCGCCTCCTTCGGCGAGGGCGACGGCCGGATCGAGATCCGCAAGGTGACGCGGGCGGGAGCGCGGTGACAGGAGACACGCGGGAGGCGTTACCCAGGCCCCGACCGCACCCGTCACACACCACACGCAACACCCGCACCCCTGCATCCCCCCTCTCCCGCATCCTCCTCTTCGGCCTCATAGGCCTCACCGGCTTCGCACCGAACCTCCTCGGCCTGAAGCTGCTGACCGCCGCCGGACTCCACTACGTCCCGGCGGAGATCGTCGCCAACCAGTTCGGCATCGTCTGGAACTTCCTGCTGACGGAAGCACTGCTCTACCGCGACCGCCGCGCGCACCGCCACTGGGCGGACCGGCTGGCCCGCGTCGCCGTGCTCGCCAACGCGGACCTGCTCCTGCGCATCCCCCTGATCGCGACGCTGGTGGACGGGGCGGGCCTCGGGGTCCTGCCCGCGACCGCCGTCGCCCTGCTGACCACCTTCGTCCTGCGCTACGCGGCGACCGAGGCACTCGTCTATCTGCCGCGCACCGGCCTGTCACGCCCCGGCCGCACGAGCCGCAGCGGAAAACACCGTCGTGAAAGCCGTCCGGGAAGGGACAAGTGATGGCATGACACCACTGAGATCCACGGGCAGACGCACCAGGGGCATCCGGCGCAAACGATCCCGCACCGCCGCCGCCCTGCTCCTCGCCTCCGGCGCCTCCTTCGGCCTCCTGCTGGCCGCGCCAGGCCCGGCCCGCGCGGGGTCGAACCTCGTCGTCAACCCCGGCTTCGAGTCCTTACGGGCCTCGGACGCCATGCCCACCTGCTGGGAGAAGTCGGGCTGGGGCGACAACGACTCCACCGTCACCACCACCGACCAGTCCCACAGCGGCGGCAAGGCCCTCTCCATCTCCGTCACCCGCCGGGTCAACGGCGACCGCAAGGCGCTGATGACCGAGGACAGCTCGTGCGCGCCCAGTGTGACGCCGTCCCACCAGTACGACCTGTCGCTCTGGTACAAGAGCACCACCCCGGATGCCTCCGTCACCGTCTTCCGCCATGACGTGAAGGCGGGCTGGCAGTACTGGACCGACCTCAAGACGCTGCCGGTCAGCGCCGGCTACACGCGCGCCACCGTCCGTACGCCCGTCGTGCCGCCCGGCACCGACCAGATCACCTGGGGCGTCTCCGTCTACGGCACGGGCACCGTCACCACCGACGACTACGACATGGAGGACGCCACCCAGCCCGCCCCCGGGGCCGCCTGCACCGCCGGGGACGCGTGCGCCAAGGGCAGCTGGGCCGTGATGCCCTTCAAGAACCCGGTCCGCAGCATGCACTCGGTCGTCCTCCACAACGGCAAGGTGCTGCTCGTCGCCGGCTCCGGCAACGACCCGGCGATGTTCAAGGCGGGCACCTTCACCTCGGCGGTATACGACCCGAAAACCGGCGCGATGAAGACGATCCCGACGCCGGTCGACATGTTCTGCGCCGGGCACGTCCAGCTGTCCGACGGCCGGGTGCTCATCATGAGCGGCAACAAGGCCTATCCGGCGGCCGACGGCAGCCACGGCTACGAGGGCTTCAAGGACAGCTACATCTTCGACCCGTCGTCCGAGTCGTACGTGAAGACGAACGACATGAACGAGGGCCACTGGTACCCCTCCGCGACCCTCCTCGGCAACGGCGACGTCATCAGCTTCGGCGGCCTGAAGGAGGACTCCACCGGCAGTGTGACCGCCGAGAAGTTCTCCCAGGCGCAGCAGAAGTGGCTGCCGCGCACGGAGGTCAATCAGACCTGGTCGTACTGGGGTCTGTACCCGTCGATGATCCTGATGCAGGACGGGCGGCTCTTCTACTCCGGCAGCCATGTCTTCGGCAACGGCACCCCGGGCACCGGCGCCTCGGTGTACGACTACGACGCCAACAAGATCACGGACGTGCCGGGCCTCCAGGACAAGGACAACCGCGACCAGTCGATGAGCGTGCTGCTGCCGCCCGCGCAGGACCAGCGCGTCCTGACCATGGGCGGCGGCCAGGTCAACACCAACCCCGAGGCCGGCCGTCTCACGGACCTCATCGACCTCAAGGCCCCCAACCCCCGCTACACCCCCGGACCCTTGCTCCCGCAGGGCACGGTCGACCAGGGCCAGGGGCCCAAGCCCGAGACGGGCGCGCAGGGCAAGATGTACGTCTCGGCCGTGCTGATGCCCGACGGCAAGGTGCTGGAGACGGGCGGCGGGCTCCACGACCGGGCGGACCCGGTGTACGAGGCGTCGATGTTCAACCCGGCGACGAACAGCTTCCAGGCGGGCATGGCCACGGACCCGATCCCGCGCACGTACCACTCCTCCGCGTTCCTGCTGCCGGACGGCCGGGTGATGGCGGTCGGCGACAACCCGGGCAACGGGACCTTCGACGACCACGTGTCGATCTACACCCCGCCGTACCTCTACAAGGGCGCGCGGCCGCAGATCACCTCCGTGGCGAACAACCGCTGGCAGTACGCGAGCACGCAGCGGATGACGGTCGACCGTCCGGTCGTGAAGGCGGAGCTGATCCGTCCGGCGGCGGTCACTCATTCCTCCGACCCGAATCAGCGTTTCGTCGATCTGCCGATGACGGTGGGCGCTGACGGAACGACGATCGACCTCAATGTCACCAGCAACCCGAACCTGGCGCCGCCCGGCTGGTACATGCTCTTCGCCGTGGACGCGGACGGCGTCCCGTCGGTGGCCTCCTGGGTCCACCTCGGCGGCCCGGACGCGCTGGAGGCGCCCAAGGGGAAGGCGGCACCGATGGTGCACGACTTCGCGGGGAAGATGACGGAGAAGGCGAAGGACCCGGAGCCGGCCCGTACGTCCCACCCGGTACCGGCGACGATCTCGGGCTGCGACCGCCACTACGGCGCGGAGAACGTCTGCGTACCGACGGTCTTCCCGAAGACCGTCCCGCCGACGACGGCGGGCCGCTGCGAGTGGCTGAAGGCGCACGACTACGGCGTCCTGAAGCTCAACGGCCGTGCCGACCCGCTGAAGCTGGACCCGGACCGCAACGGGCGCGCCTGCGGCTGAGCGGCCGCAGGGCTCCATGGCCTGGGCGCCAGGTGCTGGGGTTCGATACCGGTCATAGATCAACCTGTGCATCAGTTGTCACATGAGTACAGCAAGATGGCACCCCGTGATCGATCCCCAGCACCACCAGGTTCCACAGCAGCCGTATGCGCCTCAGCAGCCGTACGCTCCGCAGCACCCTTACCAGCAGCAGTATCAGCAGCCCTACTACCAGCAGGCGTACCCGTACGCCCAGCCGTCTCCCCACATCCCCCGGGAGGTCGGGGATCTGCGCCGCTACCTCTTCTCCTTCATCGACGGGATGATCACGTTCTTCGGCGGGTTCGGCATCGCCGTGCACTTCACGGCGGGCAAGAGCACGGGCGCCTACTGGGTCTGCGCCGCCATCGCCTTCTTCGGTCTGTCCTTCGTCCATCACGTGCTGGGCGCCGTGCTGTTCCGCACCACAGTGGGCAAGTTCCTGTGCATGACGCGCGTGGTGCGCGCGGACGACGCGGGGCGCCCGCGCTTCTGGCAGGCCGTCCGGCGCTGGCTCCTCGGCCTGACGTGGCTTCCGATGCAGCCGATCTGGTCCTGGTTCGGTGACGACGGCGCCCCGTATGAGGACGGCTGCGGGCTGCGCTACGTCCACAGCGGTGACCTGCGGCGCCAGCGCAATGGCAGGATGACGGCATGGTGACGAATGAGCCATGGACGGCGATTCACGGTGACCTGCTGGCGGCGAAGGCGCGGGTGTACGACCCCAGCGGTTTCGTCTGCTCGCCGCCGGTGCCCGAACCGGAGAGCGCCGAGTACGCGGCGTGCGCGTTCACGCTGGACGGCCGCTCGGTGCGGTTCCGCGTGGCCAAGACCACGCCGACGAAGGTGGGGCAGTTCGTCACCGTGTGGCAGCGGTCCGAGGAGGGGCCGATCCGGCCGTTCGACGCCGACGACGGGGTGGACCTGTTCGTCATCAGCAGCCGCGACGACGACGGCTTCGGACAGTTCGTCTTCCCGCGCGAGGTGTTGTGCGAGCGCGGCATCGTCTCCCGCGGCGGCTCCGGCGGGAAGCGCGGATTCCGCGTCTATCCGCCGTGGGTGACCACGACCAGCCGGCAGGCCGGCGCCACCCAGGCATGGCAGGTGAAGTACTTCTTCAGCCTTGGCCAGGACGGCCCCGCCGACCTGACACGCGCCCGCGCCCTGTACGCCTGAGCGGGGGCCGTGCCCCGAAGGGGCGCGGGGAACTGCGCGACCAGCCACCACCGGCCCGCGGATGACGCACTCCACTTCCCGCGGAGCGCTCAGTAGTGCGGGATGACGAAATTGAATCCCGCCGCGTTGTGCCCACCGCCGGCCGGGCAGCGGCCCTTTTCCTGATAGCCCCAGAAGAACAGCGCGAAGCAGTTGCTGCAGAAACGCCAGTAAGCCTGGGCGTTCGGTGTCTCGACGATGTCGTGCGGCAGGACGAAGTTGTACCCGGCCGCACTGTGGGACCCACCGACCGGGCACCAGCCGCCGCTCGGATAGCCGAAGAAGAACATGCTGTAGCAGCGGGTGCAGAAGCGCCAGTTGGCCTGGGCGTTGGAGTTTTCGAGAACGTCGTGGGGGATGTCGAAGTCGTAGCCCGCCATGCCGTGCGCGTCCCCGGCGGTGCAGTGACCGTTGTCGGGGTAGCCGTAGTAGAACATGACGAAGCACTTCGGGCAGAAGCGCCAGTTGCGCTGCCCGACTGCTCCCTTGGCACCCCTGGCACCCTTGACGCCCGTGTCGGCCGCGTGGGCCTCGGCCGGGCCGGTCACCGTGGTGGCCGCCGTGACCGCGACCAGCCCGGTGGTCGCGCCGAGCGCTCTCGTCAGGAAGGTCCTCCGGTCCCGTTCAAACCCCATACCCGTCCCCCTCGATGTCATAAGGCGCACATGACACTAGAGGCGCCGGACTACCTGGCATAGGCAAGAATTCGGACCCTCCACCCGCGACCGTTTGGAGGCACGATGAAACATCTGGGAATCCTGGGACACAGCGCGGAGGGCGCGGCGCTGTGCTTCCGTACGTTCTGCCGGAAGGGCTTCGCGGAGCTCGGTCCCCACGAGCACCCGGACGTCACCCTCGACCTCATCGCCATGGCCCGCTCCATGCCCGCCTGGGACTCGGGCGACCACGACACGGTCCGCGCCCTCCTCTCCGTCAGCGCCGACCGGCTCGCCCGCGCGGGAGCGGAGTTCTTCGTCTGCCCGGACAACACCGCCCACATGGCCCTCGAACGCCCCGGCCCCGACTTCGCCCTCCCGGGCCTCCATATCGCCGAGGTCGTGGCGGACCGCGCCGCGCGCGACGGCCGGAAGCGAGTGGGCGTACTGGGCACGCGCTACACAATGGACGGCCCGCTCTACGTCGAGGCGTTCGCCCGGCGCGGCATCGAGGCGGTGGTCCCGGACCCGGCCGACCGGCGTCTGATCAACGACGTCATCTTCGACGAGCTCCTCAACGGCATCCTCGACGAGCGCTCGCGCCGCGAGTACGTACGGATCATCGAGGCGCTGGCCGCGCGCGGCTGTGACGCGGCAGCCCTCGTCTGTACGGAGATCCCCCTCCTGATCACCCCGGACGTCTCCCCGCTCCCCACCCTCGACTCCACCCGCCTCCTCGCCCACGCGGCCTTCGAGACAGCCGCTGGCCGGGCGCCGATGCCGACGTGGCGGGGCGGGGTGTAAACCCCGCCCCGAGTGCCCGCGCTATGTGGATGCGCTCACCGCACGTCCCATTGCGGCAGCAGATGCGTGTCGCGGAAGTGGCTGCGGATGGCGATCGAGGCGTCCTGGATCTCCTCCAGCGCCCTCTTCTCGGCCACGGCCTTCCGCCGTTCGCCTTCCAGTTCCACGCAGTCCGTGCACCCTGCGGGCGAGATCCACCGCGGCGTGGATTTCTTCGGCTTCCGCTGCGGGTGCGCCAGTTCGAACCACAGCGTCTTGCCGAACCTGCGCCGGTCGTACGTGTGACTCCCCCAGTCGTCGGCCCACAGCTCCACGAACCGGAGGCCGCGCCCTGCTTCCGCGTGCGCGGCGGGTTCTGTTGTCGCCCCTTGGTCCCGGCCGCGCCTGAAGAAGGCGGGCACGACGGGATTCGTGTCCCACACGTTCACCCTGATGCGGTCGCCTTCCCGACAGTGGAGGCGGAGGGTGCAGGGGCCGTCGGTGTGGAGGTGGGCGTTTGTGACCAGCTCACTGGTCAAGAGGGTTGCCTTCTCTGCGATTTCGGATAGCGCGTGACTGTCCAGGACCGCCTGGAGGGTTACCCGGGCGATGCCGGGTGCGCGCGTGTCGCGCGGCAGTTCGAGGAGGTAGGACCAGGGCTGAGGCGGCGATACGGTTGCCATGAAGGTCTCCTGGCGGGTTGCCGGTTGAGTGGCCTACGCCACACCGTAGCGCTGGCCGCTTAAGGCTTTAAGTCGTTGCGGCTGAATCTCCCCAATCGCCACCCGGGTGGGTGACGCCTACACACTGCGTACGAAGAGGGATGCCGCTTGCCAGTACGAAACAGTCCAACCGCGCGTCAGCTCCGGCTGGGAGCGGAGCTACGAAAGCTGCGCGAACGCGCAGGGATGACCTCTACGGAGGCGGGACGGCTCCTCGGGACCAACCAGACCCAGATCAGCAACATCGAGGCGAGCCGCATCGGGGTGAGTGTGGATCGCCTGCGCACATTGGCGCGCAACTACTCCTGCTCCGACGAGCCGCTCATCAACGGCCTCATCAGCATGATTGGTGATCGCAAGCGAGGTTGGTGGGAGGAGCACCGTGACCACCTGCCGGCAAACCTGATCGACTTGGCGGAGATCGAGCACTACGCGACGGGTGTACGCGTTTCCCAAGTCATCAACATCCCCGGCCTGCTACAGACACCGGAGTATGCACGGGCGATCTTCCGTGAGGCGGTCCCACCGCTCCTCCCCCACGAGATCGAATACCGAATCTCTCATCGGATCAAGCGGCAGGCGATTCTCTTCCGCGATGCCCCGCCGCCCTACACAGCAACCATCCATGAGGCGGCTCTGCGTATGCAGTTCGGCGGGCCTGCCGCCTCCAAAGCTCAGCTTGATCATGTCATCAACATGAGCGAGCTCGACAACGTCACCGTTTTGGTCATCCCCTTCGACGGTACGTCCTTCCCCAGCGCCGGGCACGGCATCGATTACCTTCAGGGCCCGGTGCCTCAGCTGGATACGGCCCTCATCGACACCGCCCACAACGGCACTCTCATCGATGCCACAGCACAGCTCGAAAGGTGCCGCCTTGTGCTGGACCGGATGGAAGGCGCAGCCCTCAAGCCTGACCCGTCCCGTGACCTCATTCGCCGTATCGCACAAGGCATCTGAGAGGACCAAGATGAGCACCCTGAGCTGGCAGAAGTCCTCGTACAGCGAGTACGGGTCCTCGTGCGTCTACGTGTCCCCAGGCCCCACCGGAAGAATCCACCTCCGCGAGAGCGACGACCCCGACGTCATCCTCTCCACAACCCCCGCGAGGCTGCGCCCCCTGATATCCCGCATAAAGGCCGGCGACCTTACTCCCGCTCCCGATAGAGCGGATCCGTAAGATCCGCCCTCACCCCACTCGCCAGCGCGGGCCGCGACAACCCCCGCGCCCGGCGGAAGATTTCGTCCGCCGGAACGTCGATCTGCGGCACCCCCCACCCCGCAAGCTTCGCCATCGACGTCCCATAAGCAACACCCCGCACCCCGCCCCACACCAGCGCGCCCGCGCACATAGGGCAAGGCTCAGCAGTGGCCACCACAACGTGCTCCGACAGCTCGAAGCCGCCCGCCAGGGCCTCCCGTACGAGGTTCGTCTCGGCGTGGGCGGTGAGGTCGCCGCTCTCGCCCGTGTTGCCGGCTCCGGCGACGACCGCCCCCGTCGCGGCGTCGACCAGGACCGCCCCGTAGGGCCACTTCGCCGCCGCCCGGGCGTACTCCACGGCCGCGGGCATGGCCCGCAACACAGCCTCGCGCAGGGGCGGGGGCCACTCACCGGCCCACCCGGCATCCGCATACGCATCCGCATCCGCACCGCGCGAGCGGGCCGGCATGGCGCGGGTCAGGGAGAGCGGGGCGGCCGTGGCCGCCGTCAGGGACAGGACACGTCGCCGCGAAAGGAAGGTCACCGCATCATCCTCGGCCCTGCCGCACCACGTGACAGCGGAAGTCTCCAAACGTCACTCGGCCAGAGCGAGGAAAGAGCGGTACCAGGCGAGGGTGTCGTCCAGGGTCGTGTCGAGGGCGATCGGCTTGATGCCGAAGGCTTCCTGGATCGCGGTGGAGTCCATCACCTGGGGTTCGGTGTGCTGGTAGAAGAGCTCGGCGTAGGAGTTCATGAACGTCTCGTCGAACGGCCCAAAGGGGCGCGGCTCGCTCATGAGCGTGGTCTTGAGGGGCTGTCCGACCTTGCGCTCGATCTGCTGGAAGATCTCGCGGGTGGTTCGGGCGGGGCCGGTGGGCAGGTGCCAGACGCGGCCGTCGCCGTCGGGGTGTTCTCCCAGGGTGGCCAGGCCGGCGGCGACGTCGCGGATGTCGGTGTAGCTGTGGGGCAGGTCGATGTCGCCCAGGGCCAGCACCTCGGTCGCGGTCAGGGCGCCGGGGAAGACGGAGCCGCCCAGGGTGGAGTTGAGGACGCCGGGGCCGACGAAGTCCGCCGAGCGGCCGAGGACGACGCGGGCGCGGCCGTCGCGGTGGGCGGCCAGGTACTGCTCGTCGAGGGCGGCGCGCATCCGGCCCTTGGCGCTGGTCGCGTTCCAGGGGGTGTCCTCGGTCATGGTCCGGCCGTGGGTCTCGCCGTAGGGGTAGAGGGTGTCGAGTACGACGAGGCGGGCGCCTTCGGTCTCGACCGCGCCGAGCACGGCGTGCTGGATGCCCGGCATCAGGTCGACCTGTAGGTGGTAGGCGACGTTGACGCAGTGGTACACGACGGCGGCGCCCTTGATGGCGGCCCGGGCGCCCTCGACGGTGCTGACGTCGCCCTTGAGGCGGGTGATTCCGTCGGGGGCCGGACCGGTCCCGGAGCGGTCGACGAGGCGGACCGCGTATCCCCGGCGGGCCAGCTCACCGGCGAGTGCCGAGCCGGCGGGCCCGGAGCCCAGGACGACGTGGAGATCAGTGGCGTTCATGAGGAGCCCCTTTCGCGTTACGATGGATCGCAACTGTTAGACACCGTAACTCTTTTTGGCGCAGGCCGTAAGAGGGCATCGGAAGCAGTTCCAGCAAGATCCACGGAGCCCGCCGGGCCCGTGGCCCCGGACAGCACAGGAGGAACGTCATGGCCGCTGCGGCATCCAGCCCCCGGGCCCGGTACCGGGAGCAGACCCGCGCCGAGATCAAGAAGATCGCCCTGGCGCAGCTGGCCGAGGGTGGAGCCTCCGCCGTGGCCCTCACGCGCATCGCCAAGGAGGCCGGGCTGACCGGGCCGGCCCTGTACCGGTACTTCGCCAGCCGCGACGACCTCCTCCACAGCCTGGTCCGGGACGCCTACGACGACGTCGCCGCCGCCATCGGGCGCGCGGCCGCCGACCTGCCCGACAGCCCCGCCGCAGGCCTCCACCGCCTGGCCGGCGCCTACCTCGACTGGGCCACCGCCGAACCCCACCGCTACCTGCTGATCCAGGGGAACCCGATCCCCGGCTACGCGGCCCCGTCCGACACGGTGCGCCGCGCCCGCGCCTGCATGGGCCCCTTCGTGAAGATCTTCGCCGCCGGCCGGCCCACCGACGCGGTCCAGCCGGTCGTCGACGAAATGACAGCCTGGGTGCGCCAGGACGAAACGGCCGCCGAGTGGCTGCACGAATACGCGGGCCTCACCCCCGACGACCCGAACGCGGGCTGCGCCCTCGCCGGCCCGATACTGGCCTGGTCCCACCTGCACGGCACCGTGAGCCTGGAGGTGTCCGGCCAGTACACGGGCATGGGCCACCACGCCCGAACGCTCCTGACGGCTCAGATGACCACGCTGGCCACCGCCTTCGGCCTCACCTGACCCGCCTCCGCCCGCGCCCGGCCGCGCTCGGCTCCACGACTCCTCGGTCGGGTGGTTTTGAACCGGCCCTTCGCTGTCACGTCGAGCCGGCCGGAAGGATAAGGGCTGCTGTTGCCGTCGGGAAGGACGTCCGGCCCGGCGGGACCAAGGGGAGGGAAACGTGGTGGGAACGAAATGGTCTGCCGCTCCATGGGGCGTGGGGCTGGCCCTGGTTACCGTCATGGCATGTGCGTCAGCGCCGGCGGCTGCTCACAGCCAGGCATCGCACCTGATGGCCGGACGCGTTGCTCTCACGAACGCGGACGACGGCAAGACCGTGCCCGCGAAGGCCGGTGACGACATCGAGGTCAGTCTCACGGGCTACCGCGAGAACGGGGTCACCTACAGCTGGAGCATCCCGGCGAGCGACTCCGACATGCTCCATCGGACTAAGGACGGCACGACCCCGAGGGGCGACGCCAAGGCGCGCTTCCACGTCGAGCAGGACGGCACCGCCACCCTCAGCGCGGCACGACACTGCCGCCCGGACAAGGGCCACCTCTGCCCGCTTGTCGTCACGCCGTGGAAGGTGCGGGTGCAGGTGAATTGACCGATTACCGGCCCGCGGCCTACAGATCCAGCTGATACTCGTACGTCACGTGCGTCGGCACGTACCCCAACGCGTCGTTGACGTGCCGCATGTACGGGTTGTTGTCCGCCGTGTCGGTCAGCAGGCCGCCGAGGCGGGGGTGGTGCCGGCAGGCGTGGACGATGGCGGCGGCCTTCATCCAGCGGGCGAGGCCGTGGCCTCGGTGTTCGGGGAGGACGGCCGTGCCGTAGTGCCGGCCGTCGCCCGTTCCGGCGCCGGGGACGACGAGTTCGGTGAAGCCCACGATGGTTTCGTCCGACTCGTCGACGACGGCCACGGTGTGGAGGACGTCCCCGCGCCGGGCCACGGCGGCGGCCGCCGCCCGTACGCGGTCGAGGTCCCAGACCACCGTGCCGTAGTCGACGGCTCCCATGGGCATGTCGTCCATGGCCCGGCGCGATGCCACGAAGGTGTCGGCGAGGGCGTCGGGGACCGTTCCCTCCCATGCCGTCAGCCGGTACCCGGCACGCGGGGCCTCGGCGACGGCCGCGAGGGCGGGCAGGTCCGCCTCGGCCAGCGGCAGCCGGGCGTACGTCAACGTCAGCGCCGTGCGGAAACCTCGCGCGGCGAGGAACGCCGCGCCCGGTGAGTCCGCCTCGGCCTGGGCGATGACGCTGCGGCGGCCGTCCTGGCGGGCGGCGGCGACGGCCGCGTCGAGCAGCAGGGAGCCCGCGCCGTGGCGGCGTTCGGCGGGGTGGACCTGAACGTCCAGTTCGGCGAGGTGCCGCTGCCCCTCCCTGGTGAACAGGCGGAGGAAGGCGGATCCGAGGGGGAAGCCGTCGGGGCCGGAGGCCAGCCAGGCCAGGCGGCGGCCGGCGGAGGTCTCTTCGGGATCGGTCAGGGCGGTGACGCGTATGGGCAAGGTGTCTCCGTGATGAGGGAGGGGTGCGGCCCCAGGGTAGGGGCCGGGTGTCGCCGCCGCCTGCGACTTTCCCCCCGCCGGGCCGCCTCCCTGGCTACGGCACGATCCCCGCCCGCTTCGCGACCAGCACCGTCGAGACCCGGTTGTTCGTACCGAGCTTTCGATAGACCTTCTCCAGATGGCGGTTGACCGTGTGCGGCGAGATCGTCAGACGGCGGCCGATCCCTGCCGCCGTCAGGCCCTCCGCCAGCAGCCCCAGCACGGTCAGTTCACGCGGCGTCAGGTCGTGGCCGGGCACGGCGAGGGCCGGGGAGAGCGCGGCCGGGGAAGCCGCGGCCCCCGCAGCCGCCGCCCCGCGCAGGCGGTGGAGTTCGCGGACGTGGCGGTCCGCCCTGACGAGCAGGGGCTGGACTCGGGTGATGAAGGCGAGTTCGTGGTCGGTGAAGTCGCCGCGGCGGCCGAGGCTGATGGCGCGCATCTCGTCGGGGGCGCCGGGGAGGGGGACGCCGAGCTGGTGGGTGGTGCCGTAGTCGCGGCGGGCCTCGCTGTACCAGGAGGAGTTGCGCCAGCCGTCGCAGATGCTGGTGATGCTGACGGGGCTGGAGTGGGCGGCTTCCATATAGGTGATCAGGGGGTGCCGCTGCTCGACCCTGCGCTGGATGACGTCGCTGACGCCCGGGCCGAGGGACACGGGAGCCCAGCCCTGGGCGTAGCCGACCCGGCCGGTGAGGCGGATGCCCGCGAAGATGACGGTGTCGCAGCCGAGGGCGTCCTGGAGGTGCCCGGCGATCAGATGGGAGAGGGAGTCGGGGTCGTCGTGTTCCAGGACGGCCATGACGAGGTCGAGCATGCGCTCGTAGTCCTGCGCGTGAAGTCCTGACATGGGGGTTCCGCTTCCTCTCGGTCCCCGCTCGCCGCATGCTACCCGCGGTCGGCGGGGTGGGAGAAAATCCGCGCCCTGGACACGATTCCCGCCTGCTGGGCGCTGAGAACCGTCGACACCCGGTTGTTCGTGCCGAGCTTCCGGTAGACCTTTTCGAGGTGACGGTTGACGGTGTGCGGGGAGATCGCCAGACGGTGGGCGATTCCGGCGGCCGTCAGCCCCTCCGCCAGCAGGCCCAGCACGGTCAGCTCGCGCGGCGTCAGGTCGTGACGGGGCACGGCGACGGCCGGGAACACGGCGGGGGCCGCTTGGGGCGAGGCCGCCTCGCGTAATCGTCTCAGCTCTCTCGCGTGCCGGTCGGCCGTGATCAGAAGTGGCTGGATCCGGGCGGCGAAGGCGAGTTCGTGGTCGGTGAAGTCGCCTGCGCGGCCGAGGACGAGGCCGCGCAGGGTGCCGTCGCCGGCCGGTACGGGAACGCCGAGCTGCTGGGTCGTGCCGTAGTCGCGGCGGGCCTCGCTGTACCAGGGCGAGTCCCGCCAGTCGTCGCAGAGTTCGCTCGCGGTCACGGGACGGAGTGCGCGGGCGGCGAGATAGGAGACGAGAGGGTGGTGCTGTCGTACACGGCGCTGGACCACGTCGCTCACGTCCCGCCCCAGCGACCGGGGCGCCCAGCCCTGGGCCTTGCCCCGGCCCCGCGCCGGGTCGGCCACGGCGAAGACGACCGTGTTGAGGCCGAGGGTGTCGACCAGGTGTCCGGAGATCAGGTACCAGAGGGATCCGGGGTCGTCGTGTTCCAGGACGGCGACGATGAGATCGAGCATGCGCTCGTAGTCGCGCGCGTGGAGTCCGTGTCCACGATGTCCTGGCATGGCGGGCCCGCCCCTCTCGGTCCCCCTCCGCCGCATGCTACCGGCAGCGGGAATCACGCCCAAGAGAGCCCGGACACCGGTGAAAACGCTGGAAGGACGCCGAGACCCGAGGACACGGACCGCGCCGACGTCGAATCCCCCGTGGCCGGCGTCGGCGCGATCGCGCGTCCCTGTCAGGGTCGCACGCGGGCCCTCCGCCGCACGATGGGAAGAACTACCCACCCGGGGGTGGGGCCAGCCATACCCCCGGGGCCGGTTCAGGGGACGATGCCCACCTGCTGGGCCAGGAGCACGGTGGAGACACGGTTGTTGGTGCCGAGCTTCCGGTAGATCTTCTCCAGATGGCGGTTGACCGTGTGCGGCGAGATCGTCAGCCGGCGGGCGATCCCCGCCGCCGTCAGGCCCTCCGCCAGCAGCCCCAGGACCGTCAGCTCGCGCGGCGTCAGGCCGTGCCCGGAGGGGTGGGTGGTGGTGAGGTCGGGCGCGGCGGTGCGCAGGCGGCGCAGTTCCTGGATGTGGTTGGCCGCGCCGATGAGCAGGGGCTGGAGGCGGGCGGCGAAGGCCACGTCCTGGGGGCGGAACCGGCCGTCGCGGCCCATGAGCACCAGCCGTGCCGTGCCGGGGGCGCCGGGGAGGGGCAGGCCCATCTGCTGGGTGATGCCGAAGTCCCGGCGCGCCTCGCTGTACCACTGGGTGTGCCGCCAGCCGGCGTAGATCTCGCCGACGGTCACCGGCTCGGACTCGCCGCTCAGGGTGTAGGACACCAGCGGATGGCGCTGGGTCACCCGGCGCTGGACGAGGTCCCCGACGAACGCGGCGAGCCGCGGCGGGGCCCAGCCCTCCACCTTTCCGGTCAGCCGGGCCACGTCCACGACCGAGAAGGTGACCGAGTCGCAGCCCACCGTCTCCAGCAGCTGCGCGGTGATCAGTTGCCAGGACGACTCGGGGTCGTCGCTCTCCAGAACGGCGACGGCGAGGTCGAGCATCCGCTCGTAGTCCCGCGTCTGGAGCTGCTGGGTCCGTGCCATCCCCTGCTGGGTCCGTGTCGTCATCCCCGCCGTCCGCCCCCCGGCTTCACTGCCCGTCAGCCCCAGCGCCCCGTGCGGCCCAGCAGCAGGGCCGCGGCCGCCGTGCCGGCGGTCGAGGTGCGCAGGACGCTCGGGCCGAGGCGGTAGGGGTGGGCGCCGGCCTCGGCGAAGGCGGCGAGCTCCTCGGGGGAGACACCGCCCTCCGGGCCGACGACCAGGACGATGTCGCCGGTCTCCGGCAGGGGCGCCGTGGCGAGCGGGGTGCTGCCCTCCTCGTGGAGGACGGCCGCGAAGTCGGCGCCCGCCAGGAGCTGGGCGACCTGCCGGGTGGTGGCGAGCTCGTCGACGGAGGGGAAGCGCAGCCGGCGGGCCTGCTTGCCGGCCTCGCGGGCGGTCGCGCGCCACTTGCCCAGGGACTTCAGGCCGCGGTCGCCCTTCCACTGGGTGACGCAGCGGGAGGCGGACCAGGGCACGATCGCGTCGACGCCGGTCTCGGTCATGGTCTCGACGGCCACTTCGCCGCGGTCGCCCTTGGGCAGGGCCTGGACGACGGTGATCCGGGGCTGCGGCTCCGGCTCGGAGCGTACGGAGGTGACGGCGACGTCCAGGTGGTCCTTGCCCTCGACGGCGGCGACGGTGCCGTGGACGCCCGTGCCGGAACCGTCGGTCAGGACGATCTCCTCGCCCACGCGCAGCCGGCGCACCGAGACCGCGTGGCGGCCCTCGGGCCCGTCCAGCGGGAAGACGGTGCCGGGGAAGACACCCGTGAGGGCGTCCTCCTCGACCAGGAAGACCGGGGCTGTCATGACGTACTCGCTCTCTCGCCGCGCCGAATCACACTCGTGATCACACTCGTGTCCACTTCCGTACCTCCGGCCGTCACCGCACGGTCAACGACACGCGCGCCGCGTCCAGTTCGGCCGTAAGGAGTCGTACCAGATCGCCGGCGGGGAGCTCCCGCGCCAGGCGGTGGCCCTGGCCGGCCCACAGGTTCATGCCCTGGGGGTCGCCGGCGGCGGCCGCCGCCTTGCGCAGGCCGGAGGTCAGATAGTGGATCTGGGGGTAGGCGGCCGGGGCGTAGGGGCCGTGCTCCCGGAGGAAACGGTTCACCAGGCCTCGGGCGGGGCGGCCGGAGAAGGCGCGGGTGAGCTCGGTGCGGACGAACAGCGGATCGGTCAGGGCGCGCTTGTGCAGCTCGTGGGCCCCGGACTCCGGGCAGGCGAGGAAGGCCGTGCCGAGCTGGGCGGCGCTCGCGCCCGCCGCGAGGACGGCCGCCACCTGGGCGCCGCGCATCAGTCCGCCGGTCGCGACGACGGGCAGCGGGACGGTCTCCCGGACCTCGGCCACGAGCGCCAGCAGGCCGACCCCGGCGCCCGCGCCGTCGGCGTGGGGATCGTCGTGGTGGGTGCCCTGGTGGCCGCCGGCCTCTATGCCCTGGACGCAGAGCGCGTCGGCGCCCGCCTCCCGCGCGGCCAGCGCCTCGGCGGCCGACGTCACGGTCACCACGGTCACGGTGCCGGCCCTGGCGAGGGCGTCCACGGCCGTGCGGTCGGGACACCCGAAAGTGAAGGAGACGACGGGGACGGGGTCGTCGAGGAGGACGGCGAGCTTGGCCTCGTAGCCGTCGTCGGAGCCCTGGTCGGTCTCGCCCAGCGGCGTCCGGTACCAGGTGGACTCGCCGGCCAGTTGCTCGGCGTAGACCTCGATGGCCGCCGGGTCGGCGGCGGGCGGCTGGGGCATGAAGAGGTTCACGCCGAAGGGGCGGGACGTACGGGCGCGGAGCTGCTTGATCTCCTCGTACATCGCCCCGGGAGTCTTGTAGCCGGCGGCGAGGAAGCCGAGGCCGCCGGCGTCGCTGACAGCGGCGGCGAGGGCCGGGGTGGAGACGCCGCCGGCCATGGGGGCCTGCACGATCGGGTGCTCGAACAGTCCGTTCAACGGGGCCATGAGCACATCGTGTCACAGGTGGGGTAACCGGGGGCTCCGCCCCCGATTACCCCGTGGTCATCGGACCTAACGGCCGTTGAACGCGTCCTTCAGCCGCGAGAACAGCCCCTGCTGCCCCGGCTTGAACTCGCCCGTCGGACGCTCCTCGCCGCGCATCTTGGCGAGCTGGCGCAGCAGTTCCTCCTGCTGCGGGTCCAGCTTGGACGGCGTGGTCACCTCGACGTGGACGACGAGGTCACCGCGGCCGCCGCCGCGCAGGTGGGTGACGCCGCGCTGGTGCAGCGGGATCGACTGGCCGGACTGGGTGCCCGGGCGGATGTCGATCTCCTCGACGCCGTCCAGGGTCTCCAGCGGCACCTTCGTGCCGAGCGCGGCCGCCGTCATCGGGATGGTGACCGTGCAGTGGAGATCGTCGCCGCGGCGCTGGAAGACCGGGTGGGGCTTCTCGTGGATCTCCACATAGAGGTCGCCGGCGGGGCCGCCGCCGGGGCCGACCTCGCCCTCGCCCGCGAGCTGGATCCGGGTGCCGTTGTCGACACCGGCGGGGATCTTCACCGTCAGGTTCCGCCGGGACCGGACGCGGCCGTCGCCGGCGCACTCCGGGCACGGGGTCGGCACGACCGTGCCGAAGCCCTGGCACTGGGGGCAGGGGCGGGACGTCATGACCTGGCCCAGGAAGGACCGGGTGACCTGGGAGACCTCGCCGCGGCCGCGGCACATGTCACAGGTCTGCGCGGACGTGCCCGGGGCCGCGCCCTCGCCGCTGCACGTGGTGCAGACGACGGCGGTGTCGACCTGGATGTCCTTGGTGGTGCCGAAGGCCGACTCGTTCAGGGTGACCTCGAGCCGGATCATGGCGTCCTGGCCGCGGCGCGTACGCGAGCGCGGACCGCGCTGCGAGGCCTGGCCGAAGAAGGCGTCCATGATGTCGGAGAAGTTGCCGAAGCCCGCGCCGAAGCCACCGCCCGCACCCGCGCCGCCCGAGGAGGACAGGGGGTCGCCGCCGAGGTCGTAGACCTGCTTCTTCTGCGGGTCGGAGAGGACCTCGTAAGCGGCGTTGATCTCCTTGAACCGCTCCTGGGTCTTCGGGTCCGGATTGACGTCCGGGTGGAGCTCGCGCGCGAGACGGCGGAAGGCCTTCTTGATCTCGTCCTGGGAGGCGTCGCGCCGGACGCCCAGGATCGCGTAGTAATCCGTGGCCACTTACGACTCCGCCAGGATCTGTCCGACGTAACGTGCCACTGCGCGTACCGCTCCCATCGTTCCGGGGTAGTCCATGCGGGTCGGTCCGACCACGCCGAGTTTGGCGACGGCCTCGCCGCCCGAACCGTAGCCGACGGCGACCACGGATGTGGAGTTCAGCCCCTCATGGGCGTTCTCATGACCGATGCGTACGGTCATCTCCGAGCCCTTGGCCTCGCCGAGCAGCTTGAGCAGCACGACCTGCTCCTCCAGCGCCTCCAGCACGGGCCGGATCGTCAGCGGGAAGTCATGACCGAAACGAGTGAGATTGGCGGTACCGCCGATCATCAACCGCTCCTCGGTCTCCTCGACCAGCGTCTCCAGCAGGGTCGAGAGGACTGTCGAAACGGTTCCGCGATCATCCTTCTCGAAGGACTCGGGGAGGTCCTGCACCAGCTGCGGCACATCCGTGAACCGGCGGCCCACGACGCGGCTGTTCAGCCGCGCGCGCAGATCCGCCAGCGCGTTCTCACCGACCGGCGCCGGGCAGTCGACCATGCGCTGCTCGACCCGCCCGGTGTCGGTGATCAGGACGAGCATCACCCGGGCCGGGGCCAGGGAGAGCAGCTCGACATGACGCACCGTCGAACGGGTCAGCGAGGGGTACTGCACCACGGCGACCTGACGCGTCAGCTGCGCCAGCAGCCGGACGGTACGGGCCACCACGTCGTCCAGATCGACGGCGCTGTCCAGGAAGCTATGGATGGCGCGCCGCTCCGGCGTCGACAGGGGCTTGACGCCCGCGAGCCTGTCGACGAAGAGGCGGTAGCCCTTGTCGGTCGGGATACGGCCGGCGCTCGTGTGGGGCTGGGCGATGAAGCCCTCCTCCTCGAGCGCGGCCATGTCGTTGCGCACCGTGGCCGGGGAGACGCCCAGCTTGTGCCGCTCGGTGAGCGCCTTGGAGCCGACGGGCTCCTCGGTGCCGACGTAGTCCTGGACGATGGCGCGCAATACCTCGAGCCTGCGTTCGCTCAGCATCTCGCGCGCACCTCCAGTCCAGTGGTCCAGCCGTCGTACGACCGTACGGGGCCATACGGGTCCGTAAGGTCCCTACGGTTTCTTACCGGGGTCTCACAGGGTCTTCACCCCTGGCACTCAATGGTCACGAGTGCCAGATCCCTCCAGCCAGTGTACGGCCGGGCCCCACGGCAAGGGCAAGGGCCGTCCTCGCCGCGAGCCTCCGGGCGCCTTCCCGGCCCGCCGCCGGGCAGGCAACCGTACCGTCCTGCCGCTAGCGTCACGGTATGCAGACGCAAGGGGATTCCGGCACCGCGCCGGCCGGCGGGGAGCACTGGGAACGGCTCGCGCCGGGGGTGGTACGCCGCAGGTTGCCGGGCTGGGACGCGACCGTCGGGGCGATCGCGGGGACGGACGGCGTGCTCGTCGTCGACACGGGTTCGTCGCTCCACGAGGGGGTGGAGATCCGCCGCGAGGTGCAGGAGCTCTTCGGGCTCCCCGTGACGCACATCGCACTCACCCACCCCCACTTCGACCACGTCCTGGGCACGGCCGCGTTCTCCGGCGTCCAGGTGCACGCGGCGGTGGGCGCCGAGGGGCTGATGGCGCGGGAGCGGGAGGAGCTGCGGCACGACGCGGTCCGGCACGGCATGGACCCCGACACCGCGGCGGAGGCCGTGGACCTCCTCGTCATCCCCCACCACCCGGTGTCCGGGGAGCTCACGGTCGACCTCGGCGGCGGGCGGCGGGTGCTGCTCGCCAACATCGGCCCGGGGCACACGGCGCACGACCTGGCCGTACTGGTCGCGGGGGAACGTGAGGTCGTCTTCTGCGGCGACGTCGTCGAGGAGTCCGGCGAGCCGCAGGCGGGCCCGGACGCCCTCCCGCACGCCTGGCCGGCGGCCCTGGACCGGCTGCTGTCCCTCGGCGGGGACGACGCGGTGTACGTGCCGGGGCACGGCGCGGTGGTGGACGCGGCGTTCGTACGGGCGCAGCGCGACGCGCTGGCGGAGCGCTTCGGCGTGTCGTGACCGGGGTGTGGATCTTGAACCAGAATGGCCCGCATGTGGAGCAAGCGGTACAGCCCTGATCTCACTCCGCCGTGGAAGCGGTCCGCCCCCGTTCCCGAGGTCCCGGCCGAGCCGGGTCTCGTGGTCGAGGAGGTCACGACCGGTTTCTGCGGGGCGGTGATCCGTTGCGAGAAGACGGCCCAGGGGCCGACGGTGACGCTGGAGGACCGCTTCGGCAAGTGCCGGGTGTTCCCGATGGAGCCGCGCGGGTTCCTGCTGGACGGCCGGGTCGTCACCCTCGTCCGCCCGCTCGCGGCTCCCCCGGCGGCCCCCGCCCGTACCGCCTCCGGCTCCCTCGCCGTCCCCGGCGCCCGCGCCCGGGTCGCCCGCGCGGGCCGCATCTACGTCGAGGGCCGGCACGACGCGGAGCTCGTGGAGCGCGTGTGGGGCGACGACCTGCGCATCGAGGGCGTGGTCGTCGAGTACCTGGAGGGCGTCGACGACCTCCCGTCGATCGTCCGTTCCTTCGCCCCGGGCCCCGACGCCCGGCTCGGCGTCCTGGTCGACCACCTGGTGCCGGGCTCGAAGGAGTCACGGATCGCGGCGGAGGTGACGGGGGAATCCGCGCACGTGCTGGTCGTGGGTCACCCGTACGTGGACGTCTGGGAGGCCGTGAAACCGGCGTCGGTGGGGATTCCCGCCTGGCCGTCCGTGCCGCGCGGGCAGGACTGGAAGACGGGCGTGTGCCGGGCGCTGGGGTGGCCGGAGAACACGGGGGCCGCCTGGCAGCGGATCCTTTCCGGCGTGCGGTCGTACAAGGACCTGGAGCCCCAGCTCCTCGGGAGGGTCGAGGAGCTGATCGACTTCGTGACGGCGGGATAGCGGGCCGGCTTGTGGGCAGGCGTTCCGCAGGGCGGAACGGGTGGGCACAAGCCGACCACCGGGCCGCACCCGGCAGCGGACCTCAGTCCACCAGGTCGCGGACGACCGCGTCGGCCAGCAGACGACCGCGCAGCGTCAGCGCCGCGCTCCCCCGCTCGTACGCCTCGGGCCGCAGGAGGCCGTCCGCCAGCGCCCGCGCGGCCGCCGCCGCGCCGGCCGGCTTCAGGAGTGACAGCGGGCACCCCTCCTCCAGCCGCAGCTCCAGCAGGATCCGCTCGACCCGCCGGTCCTCCTCGGCGAGGAGCTCACGGCCCGCTCCCGGGGAGCGGCCCTCGCTCAGGGCCTGGGCGTACGCGCCGGGGTGCTTGACGTTCCACCACCGCACGCCCCCCACGTGGGAGTGGGCGCCGGGGCCCGCGCCCCACCAGTCCGCGCCGCGCCAGTAGAGCTCGTTGTGACGGCAGCGGCCCGCCTCGCTCGTCGCCCAGTTCGAGACCTCGTACCAGGAGAATCCCGCACCCGAGAGCGCCTCCTCGGCGATCAGATAGCGGTCCGCGTGGACGTCGTCGTCGGTCATGGGCACCTCGCCCCGCCGGATGCGCCGCGCGAGCTGTGTGCCCTCCTCGACGATCAGGGCGTAGGCCGAGACGTGGTCGGGGCCCGCGCCGATGACCGCGTCCAGGGAGGCGCGCCAGTCGTCGTCGCTCTCGCCCGGCGTGCCGTAGATCAGGTCGAGGTTGACGTGCTCGAAGCCCGCCGCGCGCGCCTCGGCCACGCAGGCCTCCGGGCGGCCCGGGGTGTGCGTACGGTCGAGGATCTTCAGGACGTGCTGCCGGGCGCTCTGCATGCCGAAGGAGACGCGGTTGAAGCCGGCGGCCCGCAGCTCCTCCAGGTAGCGGGGGTCGACGGACTCGGGGTTGGCCTCCGTGGTGACCTCGGCGCCGGGCGCGAGCCCGAACTCGTCGCGGATGGCGGCGAGCATCCGGCCCAGGTCGGCGGCGGGCAGCAGCGTGGGCGTGCCGCCGCCCACGAAGACCGTCTCGACCGGGCGCGGGTCGTCGCCGAGCACCTTGCGGGCCAGGCGGATCTCCTCGGCGACCGTCTCCGCGTAGTTGTCGCGGGAGGCGAGGGCGCCGCCGGAGCCGCGCAGCTCGTTCGCGGTGTAGGTGTTGAAGTCGCAGTAGCCGCAGCGGGTGGCGCAGTACGGGACGTGCAGATAGAAGCCGAGGGGCCGCTGCCCGGAGCCGTCGAGGGCATGGCGGGGCAGGGACCCGTCCTCGGGCATGGGCTCACCATCGGGCAGTACGGAAGGCATACCGTCCATTGTCCGGCATGCCGCGCCGTCCCCGTCTCACTCCGCCCGGATCACCAGCAGGGCCAGGTCGTCGTCCGGCGGGGTCGGCGCGAAGCCGTGGACGGCGCGGCGGATGCGCCCGGCGACGCCCTCGGCCGTGAGGCCCGCGCAGCCCGCGAGGGCGGCGGCGAGGCCGTCGCCGTCGTCGAAGAGGCGGTTTCCGGCCTTGCGCTCGGTGACGCCGTCGGTGACGCACAGCAGGGTGTCGCCGTGCGCCAGGTCGAAGGCCTGGCTGCCGTAGCCGACGTCGTCGACGACGCCCAGGAGCATCTGCGGCGCCGCCACGCTGCGCACCGACCCGTCGGGGCGCAGGAGCAGCGGCAGCGGGTGGCCGGCGCTGGCGAGGGTGCAGCGGACGCCGTCGCGGTGGGGCGCGAGCTCGCCGTAGAGGAGGGAGAGGAAGCGCGGGCCCGTACCGGCGGTCTCCGCTTCGGCCGCCTCCTCGCCGAGCATCCGGTTGAGCCGGGTGAGGACGTCGCCGACGCCGTACCCCTCCTTGGCGAGGAGCCGCAGCCAGGGGCGGACGAGGCCGGTGGTCACGGCGGCCTCGGGGCCGCTGCCGCAGACGTCGCCGAGGGCGAAGCACCAGCGGCCGCGGCCGGCGGCGAAGACGTCGTAGAAGTCGCCGCCGGCGGCCGCGTCGCCGCGGGGTTCGTAGACGACGGCCTTGTCGATGCCCGGGATCTCGGCGACGCGGCGCGGGAGCAGCCCGCGCTGGAGGATGCGGCTGATGGTGGCCTGGCGGGTGTATTTGCGGGCGGAGGCGAGGGACAGGGCGAGGTGGCGGGCGAAGTCCTCGGTGAGGGACACGATGTCGCCGCTCATGGCGGTGGGGCCGGAGCGGCCCAGCAGAAGGGTACCGACGCCCCGGCCGCCAGCGACCAGCCGGCAGGCCAGGGCCGAGCCCCCGGCGGGGCCGTCGGAGGTGCCGGCGGGGGCGTGGGGCCAGGGGACGGCGCGGCCGGCGGCGGCGAGGGCGGGCGGGGTGCGCTGGAGGGCGATCCGAAGGGGTTCGATGCTGCTCTCGCGGGCGTGCCAGACGCGGGAGAGGCGCGGGGCGGGGCGGAGGCCGCCGGGGGAGCTCTCGGCGTCGAGCCAGACGGCGCACCAGTCGGCGAGGCGGGGGACGGCGAGCTGGGTGGCGAGGGAGGCGACGGTGTCCTCGTCGAACTGGCCGGAGAGCAGTTCGGAGGCCTCGGCGAGGAAGGACAGGGCGCGGTGCGGGCCGCTGTCGCCGAGGCGTCGGACGGGTGGTTCGCAGGGGGTGCCGGGGGCGAGGATCTCGGCGACGCGGAGGTCGCCGAGGAGGGTCTGGTCGACGGCGTAGGCGGGGCCCGTGGGGTCCCTGGGGCTGGTGGGGAGGTGGAACCAGACGGTCTTGTCGGTGCGGCGGTAGGCGGTGCCCCAGGTCTCGGCCAGTTCGGCGACGAGCCGCAGGCCCTGGCCGCCGTGGGCGGGCCCGTCGGCGCGGTCCCCGCAGCCCTGGCGGGGGCGGGCGCGGAACTCCCGGGTGGGGTGGTGGTCGGTGACCTCGACGACGAGGCTGCCGCCGCGCGCGGGGTCGAGCCGGCATTCGAGGTCGACCGATGTGCCGGCGTGCACCACGGCGTTGGTCACCAGCTCGCTGACCAGCAGCGTGGCGTCGTCGGTGACCACGGCGTGGGCGTTCCACCCGGCGAGCACGCTGCGGACGAACCGCCGGGCGGCGGAGGGCGCGCGGGCGTCGCCGGGCAGGCTGGTACGGGCCGTGGGCGGTCCGGACGACGGCGGGTCGGGACTACGAGCCGGGGTGCGCGGAACCGGCCCGTCCGTCCGGGGCTTCGGTGATGTCCTCACAGTGGCGCTCCTGACCGCGTACGGCATAGTGCGGATTTCGCCACCGACAGACTGACAGACTGTCGGTGCTCAGGTGCGCCGAGTTGAGTAAGTGACCGCTATGGGAGTACGCCGGCCGCCCGGGTCTCCCCGTCGGGCCTGTTTGCCGGCCCTGCTCGCCGGTCCTGGCTGTCAGTTCTCCCTGGCGCCCGCGTACATGTCCTCGATCAGGTCCTTGTACGCACGCTCGACGACCGGCCGCTTGAGCTTGAGGCTGGGGGTCAGCTCGCCGTGCTCGATGTCGAGGTCGCGGGGCAGCAGCCGGAACTTCTTGATCGTCTGCCAGCGCTGGAGCCCCTCGTTGAGCTCGCGCACATAGCCGCCGATGAGCTTCTCGGTCTCCTCGGCGGCGACGATCTCCGCGTACGAGCGGTCCTCCATGCCCTGTTCCTTGGCCCAGGCCAGCAGGGAGGGACCGTCCAGGGCGATGAGGGCGGTGCAGTAGTTGCGGTCGGCGCCGTGCACCAGGATGTTCGAGACGTAGGGGCACACGGCCTTGAAGCGGCCCTCGATCTCGGCGGGGGCGATGTACTTGCCGCCCGATGTCTTGATCAGGTCCTTCTTCCGGTCGGTGATCCGCAGATAGCCGTCCGGGGAGAGCTCACCGATGTCCCCGGTGTGGAACCAGCCGTCGGGCTCCAGGACCTCGCCGGTCTTCTCGGGCTGGCCGTGGTAGCCCTCCATCACGCCGGGGCTGCGCAGCAGGATCTCGCCGTCGTCGGCGATGCGCACCTCCGTGCCGGGCAGGGGCTTGCCGACCGTGCCGGTGCGGTAGGCCTCGCCGGGGTTGACGAGGTTGGCGGCGCTGGTCTCGGTGAGGCCGTAGCCCTCCAGGATGTGGATGCCGGCGCCGGCGAAGAAGTAGCCGATGTCGGGGGCGAGGGCGGAGGCGCCGGAGACACAGGCGCGCAGCCGGCCGCCGAAGGCGTCGCGGATCTTGGAGTAGACGAGGGCGTCGGCCACGCGGTGCTTGGCGGCGAGCCCGAAGGGGACGGCCTTGCTGCCGGTGCGGCGGTAGTTGTCCTGGGAGACCTTGGCGTACTCGCGGGCGACCTCGGCCGCCCAGCGGAAGATCTTGTACTTGGCGCCGCCGCCCTCGCGGGCCTTGGTCGCGACCCCGTTGTAGACCTTCTCGAAGATCCGGGGGACGGCGGCCATATAGGTGGGCCGGACGACGGGCAGATTCTCGATGATCTTGTCGACCCGGCCGTCCACGGCGGTGATGTGCCCGACGCTGATGTGCCCGGCGGTGAGCACCTTGCCGAAGACGTGGGCGAGCGGCAGCCACAGGTACTGCACGTCGTCGGGGCGGACGAGCTCGGTGGCCTGGATCGCGCGGGACATGTACGACCAGGCGTCGTGGCGCAGCCGTACGCCCTTGGGGCGGCCGGTGGTGCCGGAGGTGTAGATGAGGGTGGCGAGCTGCTCGGGGCGCAGGGCGGCGATCCGGTCCTTGACGGCCTGAGGGTGGCGCTCCAGGTGGGCGGCGCCGCGCTTCTCCAGGTCGGCGAGGGAGAGCACCCAGCCTTCCGGGTCGCCCTCGGCGGGGACGGCGTCGGCCGCCTCGATGACGACGACGTGGGCGAGACCGGGGAGTTCGGCGCGGCGCAGCCGGGCCTTGGCGAGCTGGGCGGCGTCCTCGGCGATCAGGATCCGGGCATCGGCGTCGGAGAGCATGAAGGCGGTCTCGTCGGCGTTGGTGCTCGGGTAGACGGGGGTGGTGGCGGTGCCCGCGCACATGATGCCGAGGTCGGCGAGGATCCACTCCACCCGGGTGGAGCAGGCGAGGGCGACACGTTCCTGAGGGAGGACGCCGAGGTCGATCAGGCCGGCAGCCATGGCGAAGACGCGGTCCGCGGCCTGCCGCCAGGTGAGCGAGGCCCAGGCGTCGGGGCCCTCGCCGGAGGGGGACGGCACGGGGTGGCGGTAGGCCTCCGCGTCCGGTGTGGCCTCGACCCGTTCGAGGAAGAGGGTCGCCACGGAGGGCGGCCTGTTCTCGATCAGAGCCTGTGTCTCGGTCACGGCATCCTCCGGAGCCCGCTTCGTTGCTGGACTGCTTTCACTGCTCGACTGCTCGGCTGCTCATGACCTGCGCCGGCCATGACCCACGCTGGTGACTGGTGAGTAACCTCCGCGAGCAGTGATCAGACTAGAGCGGAAGGGCTTCTCGCGTAAGAGTGCGAGGACACACGGTTTGGGTCACCGTCGGGCCGACGGATCACCGGACCCCACAAACGACGACGTGCCCCGACCGGGACCGGCCGGGGCACGTCGTGCGCTGCGCCGAAAGCGCGTGAGGGCTCGCGCGGGGGCTACTTCTTGCCCTTCTCGCCACTCTCGTCGCTGGACAGCACCGCGATGAAGGCCTCCTGGGGGACCTCCACGCTGCCGACCATCTTCATGCGCTTCTTGCCTTCCTTCTGCTTCTCCAGCAGCTTCCGCTTACGGGAGATGTCACCGCCGTAGCACTTGGCGAGGACGTCCTTGCGGATGGCGCGCACGGTCTCACGGGCGATGACCCGCGAGCCGATGGCGGCCTGGATCGGCACCTCGAAGTTCTGCCGGGGGATGAGCTCGCGCAGCTTGGCGACGAGGCGGACGCCGTACGCGTACGCCTTGTCCTTGTGGGTGATCGCGGAGAAGGCGTCGACCTTGTCGCCGTGCAGCAGGATGTCGACCTTGACCAGCTCGGCGGTCTGCTCGCCGGTGGGCTCGTAGTCCAGGGAGGCGTAGCCGCGGGTCTTGGACTTCAGCTGGTCGAAGAAGTCGAAGACGATCTCCGCGAGGGGGAGGGTGTAGCGCAGCTCGACCCGGTCCTCGGAGAGGTAGTCCATGCCCATCATGGTGCCGCGACGGGACTGGCAGAGCTCCATGATCGCGCCGACGAACTCGGTGGGCGCGAGGACGGTCGCCTTGACGACCGGCTCGTGGACCTCGGCGATCTTGCCCTCGGGGAACTCGCTCGGGTTGGTGACGACGTACTCGACGCCGTCCTCCATCCGCACGTTGTAGACCACGTTGGGCGCGGTGGCGATGAGGTCCAGGCCGAACTCGCGCTCGAGCCGCTCGCGGACCACGTCGAGGTGGAGCAGGCCGAGGAAGCCGACGCGGAAGCCGAAGCCGAGGGCGGCCGAGGTCTCCGGCTCGTAGACCAGCGCGGCGTCGTTGAGCTGGAGCTTGTCCAGGGCCTCGCGCAGCTCCGGGTAGTCCGAGCCGTCCAGCGGGTACAGGCCCGAGAAGACCATGGGCTTCGGGTCCTTGTAACCGCCCAGGGCCTCGGTGGCGCCGTTCTGCTGGGAGGTGATCGTGTCACCGACCTTGGACTGACGGACGTCCTTCACACCGGTGATGATGTAGCCCACCTCGCCGACGCCGAGGCCGTCGGCCGGGAGCATCTCGGGCGAGTTGGTGCCGATCTCCAGCAGCTCGTGGGTGGCGCCGGTCGACATCATCTTGATGCGCTCGCGCTTCTTGAGCGCGCCGTCGATGACACGGACGTAGGTGACCACGCCGCGGTAGGAGTCATAGACCGAGTCGAAGATCATCGCGCGGGCCGGGGCGTCCTTGACGCCGACGGGCGCCGGGACCTCGCGGATGACCTTGTCCAGCAGCGCCTCGACGCCCATGCCGGTCTTCGCGGAGACCCGCAGGACGTCCTCGGGCTCGCAGCCGACGAGGTTGGCCAGCTCGGCGGCGAACTTCTCGGGCTGGGCGGCCGGCAGGTCGATCTTGTTGAGGACCGGGATGATCGTGAGGTCGTTCTCCATCGCCAGGTAGAGGTTGGCGAGGGTCTGGGCCTCGATGCCCTGGGCGGCGTCCACGAGGAGGATGCAGCCCTCGCACGCGGCGAGGGAGCGCGAGACCTCGTAGGTGAAGTCCACGTGGCCCGGCGTGTCGATCATGTTGAGGATGTGGGTCGTGCCCTCGGCCTCGCCCTCGGTGGGCGCCCAGGGCAGACGGACCGCCTGGGACTTGATCGTGATGCCGCGCTCGCGCTCGATGTCCATCCGGTCGAGGTACTGCGCGCGCATCTGCCGCTGGTCGACCACGCCGGTCAGCTGGAGCATCCGGTCGGCGAGCGTCGACTTGCCATGGTCGATGTGCGCGATGATGCAGAAGTTACGGATCAGAGCCGGGTCGGTACGGCTCGGCTCCGGCACGTTGGTAGGGGTCGCGGGCACGCAGGATCCATTCGGTGACTTCGGCGTTTGAACGCTGGTCTCGGCGGGAGTCGGGTATACGACCCCACCATGGTCCCATGAGCGGCGGGTACGGTCCGGTTTGGGACGGCCGAGTGGCTGCTGGTAGCCTGGTGCACTGTGCCTGTCGTGCCTCTCACACGACGGGATCCCATGGCCACCGGCCGTGTGATCACGCACTTATCGAAATCCAACGAACCTGAAAAGGCTCTTTTCGTGGCGAACATCAAGTCCCAGATGAAGCGGAACAAGACCAACGAGAAGGCGCGCCTGCGTAACAAGGCCGTCAAGTCCTCGGTCAAGACCGCCGTCCGTGCGGCCCGCGAGGCCATCGTCGCCGGTGACGCCGTGAAGGCCACCGCCGCCGTCGCCTTCGCCGGCAAGAAGCTCGACAAGGCCGCCAGCAAGGGTGTCCTGCACAAGAACGCCGCCGCCAACAAGAAGTCGGCGCTGGCCAAGCAGGCTGCTGCCCTCCAGGCCTGAAGCCTTTCCGGGGCGTGAGCCCCGGTCCCCCGCCGGAACGGACTGAAGCGGCCCCTCTACCGCTCCGTTTCCCGGCACCCCGCCGCGCCTGGTCGTTCGCCACGCGGGTGCGGTGTGAGCCCTTTGGGCTCGTCTGAACGATCTCGTGAGGCCCGCCTCCGCCCTTCCCCAGGGCGGAGGCGGGCCTCCGGGCGTTTCCGGGGCCCTCGGGGCCCCGGCCCATGTTCTACGTGCGGCGTTCTACGTGCGGCTACGGGCCGCTCGGGCCACTGCCACTACCGCCTTCTCCAAGGCGTACTCGGGGTCGTCGCCGCCGCCCTTGACGCCGGCGTCGGCCTCGGCGATCGCGGTGAGAGCGGCCGCCACCCCGTCCGCCGACCAGCCGCGCATCTGCTGACGCACCCGGTCGATCTTCCACGGCGGCATGCCCAGATCACGGGCGAGATCCCCGGGACGGGCGCCACGCGGCGCGGAGGCGAGCTTGCCGATCGAGCGGACGCCCTGCGCCAGGGCGCTGGTGATCAGCACGGGGGCGACGCCCGTGGACATCGCCCAGCGCAGGGCCTCCAGGGCCTCGGCCGCCCGGCCCTCCACGGCACGGTCGGCGACGGTGAAGCTGGAGGCCTCCGCCCGGCCCGTGTAGTAGCGGGAGACGACGGACTCGTCGATGACGCCCTCGATGTCCGCGACGAGCTGGGCACAGGCGCTCGCCAGCTCGCGCAGATCGCTGCCGATCGCGTCGACCAGCGCCTGACAGGCCTCCGGCGTCGCGGAGCGGCCCGTCGCGCGGAACTCCCCGCGGACGAACGCGAGCCGGTCCGCCGGCTTCGTCATCTTCGGGCAGGCGACCTCACGGGCCCCCACCTTGCGGGCCGCGTCCAGCAGCCCCTTGCCCTTGGCGCCGCCCGCGTGGAGCAGCACAAGGGTGATCTCCTCGGCGGGCGCGCCGAAGTAGCTCTTCACGTCCTTGATCGTGTCCGCGGAGAGGTCCTGCGCATTGCGGACGATCACGACTTTGCGTTCGGCGAAGAGCGAGGGGCTGGTCAGCTCGGCCAGCGTGCCGGGCTGGAGCGCGTCGGGGGTGAGATCCCGGACGTCGGTGTCCGCGTCGGCCGCGCGGGCGGCCGCCACCACCTCCTGAACGGCGCGGTCGAGGAGGAGATCCTCCTGGCCCACGGCGATCGTCACGGGCGCGAGCAGGTCGTCGGTTGCAGTCTTCCTGGCCATCGGGACCAGCATCCCATGCGCCAGTGACAGGCCCCTCCGAAAGCCGCCGGAGGCATACCGCACAATAAGCGGGTGACCAGCGTTTCTCCCTTCTCTGCACAGTCTTCCGACTCCGTACGGCACCTGTTGGTGCTGCCCGACCGCGACGCCGCCGAGGAGGCGGCCGAGGAGGCGGGCCGGCGGTTCGTCCTCGACGACGACCCCGAGATCGTCCGCGAGGCGCTCGCCGGTGAGGACGACGCCGAGGACGCCCAGTGGCTGGTCGTCATCGACGACGCCGACGGCACGCTCGACCGCGCCGCGCTGCGCGAGCTCGCCGAGGAGTACGACGGCTGGACCGAGGTGGAGTGACACCCCGGACCGATGACCGGAGGCAGCGGCGGTGGCCGGGAGGGGATCAGTTCCCCTGGCCCGTGCCCCGGACCTCGGGGATCCGCTCCGGCTCCAGGCCGAAGTGCTCCCGGTAGGCGGCCGCCACCTCCCCTTCCGCCAGCGTCCGCTCCACGCGCCCGCCGGCATCCGTCGTCGTCACGAGCGTGCGGCCGCTGATGGTGACCCGCCCGCCGTCCTCGGTGAGCCGCGAGCAGAGCACCGACTGCCCGAACGGCGACAGCGGCGAGGTCCGGTGCCACCAGTTGCCGGCCTCGAAGTCGGCCAGCGCCCGGGGGCGCCGCTCCAGGCGGTACTGCACCGCGCCGTCCTTGCTGACGTCCAGGTCCCCCTCCTCCGTCTCGGCGATCCGGAACACCCCTCCCGGGTCCAGCTGGTCACCGCGCTCGGTGAAGCTCAGCGGGTGGTGACTGTTCCGGCCGAAGCCGACGTCCACCAGCCACTCCCGGCCCTGCCCGCCTTCGGCCCCGACCAGCAGGGCCAAGTGGTCGAAGGGGATCCCGAACTTCCCGTCCGGCCCCATCACCCGTGCCGCCAGCAGCGTCACCCGGTAGCCGAGCGCCGTCAGCAGCTCCGCGAACGCGCCGTTGAGCTCGTAGCAGTAGCCTCCCCTCCCCCTGCGCACCACCTTGTCCACCAGGGCCCCGCCCTCCAGCACGATCTCCTCACCGAGGTGGATCGAGAGGTTCTCGAAGGGCACCGCCACGAGGTGGCGGAACTGAAGGTCCCGTAGCGCCTCCGCGGTGGGGGCGGCCGGGCGGGTGGCGTCGATGTGACGGAGATAGGCGTCGATGTTCGCTGCGTGCATGATTCCGTTATCCCCCGGGCGGGGAGGGCACCGCATCCGTCCACGGTCCTGGATCGTCTCGGCCTTTGTACCGGGCGTCGCCGCCTCCGCCTCCCGCGACGTTGCCCCGTGACGGCCATCGGCCCGCCGTGCCCGCCCGTGACGGCCACCGGGCCGTCGGTGTCGGTGCGCAGGACCGCCGCCCCCTGCTCCCGCAGCGCGCCGATCGTGCGGGCGGCCGGATGGCCGTAGGGGTTGCCAGCACCCACGGAGATCACCGCCAGCCGTGGGCGGAGCCCGCGCGTCAGCCGGGGGTCCTGATAAGCGGAACCGTGATGGGCGACCTTGAGGACGTCCACCGGCGGAAGCCCGGGATGCGTCTCCCACAGCTCCTGCTGGGCGGGCGGTTCGAGGTCACCGAGCAGCAGGAGGGTGAGCCCGCCCGTACGGACGAGGAGGACGACGCTGGCGTCGTTGGGCCCGTCCTCCGCCACGGCGGACGTCCCGGCGGGCGGCGGCCACAGCACCTCCCACGACAGCCCGCCCACGCTCCGCCGCTCCCCCGGCACCGCCTCCACGACCGGCACACCCGCCCGCCCGGCCTCCCGCCGGACGAACGCCGCCTGGCCCGGCGGCAAGGCGTACGGCGTCGTCTCGATCGCCCCCACCGCGCGGCCGCGCAGCACCCCCGGCAGGCCGTCGACATGGTCGGCGTGAAAGTGGCTCAAAACCAGCAGCGGCACCTCGTCGACACCCAGCCGCCGCAGGCAGCGATCGATGGCCTTCGGTTCGGGTCCGGCGTCGACGAGCACCGCGCTGTGCGGGCCGGTGGCGAGCACGAGGGCATCCCCCTGGCCCACGTCGCACGCCACCATCCGCCAGTCCGGCGGCGGCCATCCGGTGAGGCCCCTCGTCAGGGGCGCCGGACGGACCACGGCGAGCAGCAGGAGCAGCGCGCACGCCCCGCAGACCCACGGGCTGCGCAGCACCCGCCCGGCGATCAGGAGGACGACCACCGTCGCCGCCGCCAGCCACAGCCCGCCGGCCCAGCCGCCGGGCCAGGCCAGCTCGGCCCCGGGCAGCCCCGCGCCGGTCCGGGCGACGGTCGCCGTCCACTGCGCGGGCCAGCCCGCCAGCCAGGCGAGACCCTCGGCGAGCGGCGGCACGAGCGGGGCAGCGGCGAGCGCGGCGAACCCGAGGACCGTGGCCGGGGCGACCGCCGGCTCGGCGAGCAGATTGCACGGCACCGCCACCAGGCTCACCCGCGCCGCCAGCACGGCGATCACCGGCGCGCACACGGCCTGCGCAGCGCCCGCCGCCGCGAGGGCCTCCGCGACCCGGGGCGGCATCCCGCGCCGCCGCAGGGCCGCCGCCCAGCGCGGGGCGAGGGTCAGCAGGGCGCCGGTAGCCAGGACCGAGAGCAGAAAGCCATAGCCCCGCGCCAGCCACGGGTCGTAGAGGACCAGCAGGAGCACGGCACCCGCCAGCGCGGGGAGCAGACCGCGGGAGCGGCCCGTACCGATGGCCAGCAGGGTGATCAGCCCGCAGACGGCGGCCCGCAGCACGCTCGGCTCGGGGCGGCACACCACCACGAAACCGAGCGCCAGCCCGCCGCCCAGCAACGCTGTCAGTCTCAACGGGATCCCCAGCCGGGCCGCGAGCCCTCGGCGCTCCGCGCGCGAGGCGAGATGCGGAGGTCCGATGAGCACGGCCAGCAGTACCGCGAGGTTTCCCCCGGACACGGCCAGAAGGTGCGTCAGATCCGTGGTCCGGAAGGCCTCTTCGAGGTCGGATGGGACGCGTGAGGTGTCCCCGACGACCAGGCCGGGCAGCAACGCCCGGGCGTCCGGCGCCAGCCCGTCGGTCGCCTCGCGGAGCCCGGCGCGCAGCCTCCCCGCTGCCCGCTGCACCACGGACGGCCCCGCGACGACCTGCGGCGGGCCGCTGTCACCGACCCGGACGACGGCCGCGACACGGTCACCGGACCGGGAGGGCGACATGAGCCGGCCTTCCACCCTCACCTTGGTGGAGGGCAGCAGCCCGAGCCACGGCTGATGGGCCATCAGCAGCACCGGAGTGCGGACCGCTGTCGTCACCCCGTGCGTGGTGGTCACCCGGCTCGCCTCGGCCTCCACCACGACGGCGGGCACGGCCCGCACCGAGCCCCGCACCCGTGGCCGAGTGGCTTTCGGGTCCCCCGTCACCGTCGCCTCTACGGTCGCCTCGGCGTGGCGCCGCGCCAGCTCCGGCACCGGCCCGCGCCGGGTGTCGGCCCCCGCCAACGCCCCGACGGCCGCCCCGGCGACGGCACACAGCAGCACGGCCGCCACCGCGCCGGCGACTCCCGCCGCCCCTGCCTTCCCGGCCCTTCCGGCCGACTCCGCCGAGCCCCTGCCGCTCCTCCAGCGGGCAGCGGCCGCGAGAAGCAGCACGCCGGACACGAGCACCGCCGCCCCGCAGGCGATGGCCACCGTCCGGCCCTCCGCCGTCAGGGCAGCGGCCGCGGCGGCCCACGCGGCGAGCGCTGGGCCGACCAGCCGCAGGTCGGCCGGGGTGCGGCCCTCACCGCCGGGACCGGTGGCAGAGTCCCGCGTGACAGAGGCCCGTGGGGCATCAACCCGGGGGACAGCGGCCCGCGTCATGGCTGGACCAGTGGCTTGAGGTCCGTGAAGCGGCGGGCTCCGATGCCGTTGACGTGACGGAGGTCGGCGACCGAGCGGAAGCCCCCGTGCTGGGTGCGGTAGTCGAGGATGTGCTGGGCGAGGACCGGCCCCACGCCGGGGAGGGCGTCGAGCTGTTGGAGCGTCGCGGAGTTGAGGCTGACCGGACCGGCGGCCACGCCCCCGCCCGAAGGCGCTGCCGAACCTCCCGCCGCCGGCGCCGGGCCGCCCGGAGCCGGCGCGCCCACCACGATCAGTTCCCCGTCCATCAGCACACGCGCCTGATTGAGCCCCGTCGTGTCCGCTCCCGGGCGGGCTCCCCCGGCGGCCTCCAGCGCGTCCTCGACCCGTGAGCCCGGCGGCAGGCGCTGGACCCCGGGGCGCAGGACCTTGCCCGTCACGTCCACCACCACGCTCCGGGCGGACGACCCCGGACCGGGCACCGTCGGACCGGGCACCGTCGGGACGGCCGCCGGTGGCGGTGCCGCGACCGGCCCCTCGCGGGCCGGCACCCGGACCGTCCGTGGGCGCCCCGCCCAGAAGTGGTACGCACCGAGGGCGACCGCCACGACCAGCACGGCCGTCAACGCCGCGAGCGTCCTCGGCGCGATGCCGCACCGCAGCCGCACCCACATGGGCAGCCGGTCCCCCAGCGCGGCCATCGCGCCGCGTTGGACCGGCCACCTCCGCGGGCGCGCGGCCCCAGCCCCGGGCTCGGCCGCCGCGCGGTCGCGCAGCGAGCCGAGGCCCAGGTCGAGGGCGGTCACGGTACGTGCCGAAGAGGGTGCGAAAGAGGTCATGCCGTCACGCTAGGTGACGTCGCCCGATTCTGTCCGGAGCCTTCAATTCCTGTGGAACACCGGCCGGTTGTGGAAAATCCCGTCACTCACAGGAGGGGCACAGCCCCCTCCTCACCTCGCCGAGACCACCACGCCCAGCAGCCCCGGCCCCGTGTGCGCCCCGATGACCGCGCCGACCTCGCTCACATGGAGATCCACCAGCCCCGGCACCCGCTCCCGCAGCCGCTCCGAGAGCAGCTCGGCCCGCTCCGGGGCGGCCAGGTGATGCACCGCGACGTCGACGGGCGCGGCACCCGCGCGCTCGACGACGATCTCCTCCAGCCTGGCGATCGCCTTCGAGGCCGTACGGACCTTCTCCCTCAGCTCGATACGGCCGCCGTCCAGCTGGAGCAGCGGTTTGACGGCGAGCGCCGAGCCGAGCAGCGCTTGGGCGGCGCCGATGCGCCCGCCGCGGCGCAGGTAGTCGAGGGTGTCGACGTAGAAGTAGGCGGCCGTGCCCTGCGCGCGCTTCTCCGCGGCGGCCACCGCCTCGTCGAGCGTGCCGCCCGC
This sequence comes from Streptomyces hesseae, assembly GCF_031845785.1. Lineage (NCBI taxonomy): Bacteria > Bacillati > Actinomycetota > Actinomycetes > Kitasatosporales > Streptomycetaceae > Streptomyces > Streptomyces hesseae. Next base: position 29,101 of record NZ_JAVRFI010000014.1, on the reverse strand, counting down.
CTCGGCGGTGTCCGCGGCGGCGAGGGCGCAGAAGCCGAGGGCCATCGCGACCATGCCGGTATCCACGACCCGTACCGGCACCGGCGCCTCCTTCGCGGCGAGGACCGCCGCGTCGTAGGTGCCCGAGAACTCGGAGGAGAGGTGGAGGGAGACGATGCCGTCGGCGCCGGCCTCGGCGGCGGCGCGGTAGGCGGCCGCGAAGTCCTCGGGGGCGGGGCGTGAGGTGGTCACCGGCCGGCGTTTCTGCAGGGCCTGGGCGACCGACCGGGCCGAGATCTCGGTGCCTTCCTCCAGTGCCTCGTCGCCCAGGACCACCGTCAGCGGTACGGCGACGATGCTGTGCCGCTCCATCGCCTGAGCGGGCAGATAGGCCGTGGAATCAGTGATGATCGCGACATGGCGGGACATGCCCCGGAGGTTACCCGCCGGGCCGCCGCCCCGGCAGTGCGGGGCCCGGGCCGCCTGATCGTTTCCGCTGGTCAGAGCCGCTTCGCTCAGGCGGGGCTTTCCGGACGCTTGACCTTTTCCCATCCGTACCCCCACTGCCGGGATTCATCCCTCCCGTTGATCGCGGGTCGCTCCGGCCTCGCGGCGGAGCCGGCGGCACCGGCGGGGGACGAGCCCGCCCCCGGCTCCGCCTTGGGCTCCGCGCCCGGGCCCTCGTCGGCCTCCCAGTGGCGGAGCGCGCCCGTCTCCATGCGGATCTGCTCGCTCAGCAGCGACAGTTCGTCGCCGGCGAACTGCCGGGCCCGGTCCTGGGCGGCGAAGCGCAGCGAGTCGGCGGAGTGGGTGATCTGCTTGGTGCGTTCCCGCAGGTCGGGCAGGCAGGCGGTGACACGGTCCCGGTCGGGCTCGGACTCCAGCTTGCGCAGATCGTCGTCGACCTCACGGCCGTGTGCGCTGAGGCGGTCGAAGAGGGCCAGGGACTCGGTCAGGGAGGGGTCGTCCTTCAGGCCCTCGCGCAGCACCTCCTGCGTGGCGCGCATCGATGTCCGCAGCGAGAGGCGCAGCTCGGCGACCTCGCCCGCCGGGCCGCTCTGGGTGTACTGCCGTGCCTTGAGCCGGGTGTCCTCGACCGTGCGTCGGGCCTGGGTGACCGCCTGGTCGACGCCGTTCTTGACGGTCCGGACCGCCTTGACCGTGGCGATCACCGTCAGCGCCACGACGAGCGCACAGATCAGGGCGATTATCACGGCCGCGGCTGCCATACGCGCTCCTCAACAAGCGGGACACTCGGCGAGCCCCGAAAGGCCCGTCGGCGGGGCCGCCCCCGCCTCCTCTCCACCGTAAACGCAACGGGCAGGCCGCGGGTTCCTTCGGAACCCCCAACCTGCCCGTAGGGACATACCCCTAGCGCTCCAGCGCGTCACGGCACGAGCGTCACGCCGGGACGATGTTCACCAGCTTCGGCGCCCGCGCGATGACCTTGCGGATGCCCGCGCCGCCCAGCGCGGCGACGACCGCCGGGTCGGCCAGCGCGAGCTTCTCCAGCTCCTCGTCGGAGATCGACGGGGCGACCTCCAGACGGGCCTTGACCTTGCCCTTGATCTGGACGACGCAGGTCACGGTCTCGTCGACCAGGTAGGCCGGGTCGGCGGCGGGGAAGTCCGCGTGGACGACCGAGCCCTCGTGGCCGAGCTTGCGCCACAGCTCCTCGGCGATGTGCGGGGCCAGCGGCGCGATCAGCAGCACCAGGCCCTCGGCGACCGTGCGCGGCACCTCGCTCAGCTTGGTGACGTGGTTGTTCAGCTCGGTCAGCTTGGCGATGGCGGTGTTGAAGCGCAGGTTCGCCATGTCCTGGCCGATGCCGTCGATCGCCTTGTGCAGGGCGCGCAGCGTGGCCTCGTCGGCCTCGGTGTCGACGACGGTGACCTCGCCGGTGTTCTCGTCGACGACGTTCCGCCACAGGCGCTGGAGCAGCCGGTACTGGCCGACGACGGCGCGCGTGTCCCACGGGCGGGAGACGTCCAGCGGGCCCATCGCCATCTCGTACAGGCGCAGGGTGTCGGCGCCGTACTCGACGCAGATCTCGTCCGGGGTGACGGCGTTCTTCAGGGACTTGCCCATCTTGCCGAGCAGTCGGCTGACCTTGCCGCCCTCGTAGTAGAACGCGCCGCCGTTCTCCTCCACCTCGGCGGCGGGCACCGCGATGCCGCGCGCGTCGCGGTAGACATACGCCTGGATCATGCCCTGGTTGTAGAGCTTGTGGAACGGCTCGGCCGAGGAGATGTGGCCCAGGTCGAAGAGGACCTTCGACCAGAAGCGGGCGTACAGCAGGTGCAGCACGGCGTGCTCGGCGCCGCCGACGTACAGGTCGACGCCGCCGTGCGGCTGGCCCTCGCGCGGGCCCATCCAGTACCGCTCGGCGTCGGCGGAGACCAGTTGCTCGTCGTTGTGCGGGTCCAGGTAGCGCAGCTCGTACCAGCAGGAACCGGCCCAGTTGGGCATGGTGTTGGTCTCGCGGCGGTACGTCTTCGGCCCGTCGCCCAGGTCCAGCTCGACGTTGACCCAGTCCTCGTTGCGGGAGAGCGGGGTCTCCGGGGAGGTGTCCGCGTCGTCCGCGTCGAAGGTGCGCGGGGTGTAGTCGTCGACCTCGGGCAGCTCCAGCGGGAGCATCGACTCGGGCAGCGCGTGGGCGACGCCGTCCTCGTCGTAGACGATCGGGAAGGGCTCGCCCCAGTAGCGCTGGCGGCTGAAGAGCCAGTCGCGCAGGCGGAAGTTGATGGTGCCCTCGCCGATGCCGCGCGCCTCCAGGTGCGCGATGACGGTGCGCTTGGCCTCGTCGATCTGCATGCCGTCGAGGTTCAGCTCGGCGTTGGCGGAGTTGATCGCCGGGCCCTGGCCGCCGTAGGCCTCGCCCTCCCAGCCCTCGGGCGGCTGGACGGTGCGGACGATCGGCAGCTCGAAGACGGTGGCGAACTCCCAGTCGCGCTCGTCCTGGCCGGGCACGGCCATGATCGCGCCGGTGCCGTAGCCCATCAGGACGTAGTCGGCGACGAAGACGGGGACGCGCTCGCCGGTCAGCGGGTTGAGGGCGTACGCGCCGGTGAAGACACCGGTCTTGTCCTTGCCCTCGGTCTGCCGCTCGACGTCGGTCTTGGACTGCGCCTGCTTGCGGTAGGCGGCGACGGCCTCGGCCGGGGTGGCCGCGCCGGCGGTCCAGACGTCCTTGGTGCCCTCGGGCCACGCGGCGGGCACGATCGCGTCGATCAGGTCGTGCTCGGGGGCCAGCACCATGTAGGTGGCGCCGAAGAGGGTGTCGGGGCGGGTGGTGAAGACGGTGATCTTCCGGCCGTCGGCGCCGGCGACCTGGAAGTCGACGCGCGCGCCCTCGCTGCGGCCGATCCAGTTGCGCTGCTGGAGCTTGATGGCCTCGGGCCAGTCCAGGGCGTCCAGGTCGTCGATCAGGCGGTCCGCGTAGGCGGTGATCCGCATGTTCCACTGGCGCAGCTTGGACTTGAAGACGGGGTAGTTGCCGCGCTCGGAGCGGCCGTCGGCGGTGACCTCCTCGTTGGCCAGCACGGTGCCCAGGCCGGGGCACCAGTTCACCGGGGCGTCGGAGGCGTAGGCCAGGCGGTAGCCGCCCAGCACCTCCTCGCGCTCGACGGGGCTCAGCTCGCTCCAGGCGCGGCCGCCGGGGACCTCACGCCGGCCGCTCTCGAACGCGGCGACGAGCTCGGCGATCGGGCGGGCCTTCTTCGCCTCCGCGTCGTACCAGGAGTTGAAGATCTGGAGGAAGATCCACTGGGTCCACTTGTAGTACTCCGGCTCGATCGTGGCGAATGAGCGGCGCTTGTCGTGGCCCAGGCCCAGCCGGCGCAGCTGGGCCTTCATGTTCTCGATGTTGGCCTCGGTGGACACCCGGGGGTGGGTGCCGGTCTGCACGGCGTACTGCTCGGCGGGCAGGCCGAAGGCGTCGAAGCCGAGGGTGTGGAGGACGTTGTGGCCCGTCATGCGGTGGTAGCGCGCGTAGACGTCCGTGGCGATGTAGCCCAGGGGGTGGCCGACGTGGAGGCCCGCGCCCGAGGGGTACGGGAACATGTCCATGATGAACTTCTTGGGCCGGGCGACGACGGCCTCGTCGCCGGCCAGCTCACCGCTGGGGTTGGGCGCGGCGTACGTGCCGTCGGCGTCCCAGAAGTCCTGCCAGCGCGCCTCGATGTCAGCGGCCAGCGCGGCCGTGTAGCGGTGCGGGGCGGCCACCTCGGCGGCGGTGGGGGTCTCGCTCATCGTCCTCAAAGCTCCATCGATCGTCGTATGTCGCCTGTCCGCTCGCGGCTCCGGGATGGGGCCGCAAATGAAAAAACCCCTCGCACAGGAGGGGATGCCGCGCCGATGCCGGTCCGGACCGCCGAAGGGTCGGCGGTCACCTGCCGGTGCTTGATCAGCGCGGCTCGCTAAGCAGAAGGCGTACGGCACGCATGGGGTCAGGTTACCCCAGCGGCCCCGGGGCCCGCACCGAAGCGTGGTGCGGGCGGGCCCCGGGGGCCAGGTGGGTCAGCGGCGCTGACCCGGCACGTACGAGGTCACATAGCCGTCGGCGGGGGTGCCGACGCCGGTGACGTTGTCGTAGCCGACGGTCGCGGAGAGTGAGCTGTCGCCGCCTAGGGTGCGCAGGGAGGTGAGCAGGCCGCCCTTGGCGTCGACGCCGTTGGCGAAGTCGACGCGGACGTCGCCGATGCTCCGGCCCTGGCCGAGCGGGTGGTCGGTGACGTCGTGGTAGGCGCCGGTGCCGTAGCGGTCGTAGATGCCGGGGTTGGCGAAGCCGATCGGGACGCCGTGCCGGGCCTGCTGGGCCAGCGCCTGGACGCCCGCGATCACGGGCGCGGCCAGCGAGGTGCCGCCGATGCGGTACTCGTCGTACTTCACCGTGCCGTCGGGGAAGGTCTGGGTCTGGCCGACGAGGAAGCCGGTGGTGGAGTCAGCGACGGCCGCGATGTCGGGCCCGACGCGCATCGGCTTGTCGGTGCCGTTCGCCTTGGCCAGCGTGTCGGGGACGACGCCGCGCTGGTAGAAGGGCTGCTCGAAGACCTTGCTGGTGCCGCCGCCGGCGCCGCCGGTGAAGGCGCCGGGCATGCCCTCCCAGGTCAGGCCGTCCTTGGACAGGGCGGCCTTGTGGGTGCCCCAGCCGGTCTCCCACAGGTACTTGTCGCCCTTGCCGACGGCCAGGGAGGTGCCGCCCACCGAGGTGACCCACGGGGAGTTGGCGGGCGTGTCGACCTGCTTCACACCGTGCTTGGCGACGTTGTCGCCGTCGTCGCCGGAGGAGAAGTAGAAGCCGATGCCCTCGACGGCGCCCTTCTGGAAGACCTGGTCGTAGGCGGCGGCCACGTCCGGGGACTCATTGGCCTCGACGTCGCCCCAGGAGTTGGAGACGATGTCGGCCATCCGGTTGTCGACGATCTTGTGCAGGGAGTCGATCAGGTCGTCGTCCTGGCAGGAGGAACCGGCGACGTAGACGATGTTCGCGTCCGGGGCGACGGCGTGGACGGCCTCGACGTCGAGGGTCTCCTCGCCGTACCAGCCGGCCGCGTCGCACTCCTTGGGGTCGGCGTGCGTCCAGGCGGCGGGCAGCACCTGGGAGTACTGGCCCTTGCGGTAGGCCTTGTCGCCGTTGCGCTTGGCGTACTGCTGGATGTCGGCGGCGATCGTCGGGGACGCGTAGGCGTCGGTGATGGCGACCGTCACGCCCTTGCCGGTGAAGTTCTTCGCCCCGTAGACGGCGCGCAGCTGCTTTCCGGTGTAGCCCTTGATGGCGTACGGGGCGTGCTCGCCGTACGCGGAGGGAAGGCCGGTGTTCACGTTCGAGCCGTAGTACGTGGAGAACGGCCCGGCGTTGCGGAAGCCGGCGCTCGGGCCGGGCAGGGTGTCGCGGTGGTGGCTCAGGCGCGGGGCGTTGTTCAGGCCCACGACGGTCAGGACGGCGCCGTCGAGGCTGTCCGGGACGGAGGCGTTCCGCGCCGGGGCGTGGTAGGTCTTCCCGTCCTTGACGTAGTTGTGGAGCTCGGTGCCGAACGCCTTCTCGGCAGCGGCCGCGTCACCGGTCACGGTGACGTAGTGGTCGTTGACGCCGGTCACCGTCAGGCCCGAGGACTTCAGCCAGCCGGTGACCTTGGCTATCTGGTCCTTGGTCGCGCCGAAACGTTCCTTCGCCTGCTGGGCCGTCAAGTACTTGCCGTACGAGCCGGACTTCGGGTCCGAGACGGCACGCGCGTACGCGGCCAGACCCTTGGCGTCACGGCCGGCGAGGTAGACCCGGGCGGTGACGGCCTTCTGCTCCGAAACGGCACCCCGGTCGGCCCCGGGCGTCGCCCACAGCGGCTTGGTGCCCGCCAGCGACTGACGGTCGTGCGGGCCGGAGGCGGCGTGGGCCGCCGGCACACCGAGCGCGAGCGCCCCGACGACCAGCGGCAGAGCCGCCGTCAGGGACAGAGCCGCGCGCGTTCTGGAACGACTGCCGGAACGGCTTCGACGTGAAGTCAAGGAAAACCCCCTGCGATGCGAATGGTCGGCCACACTCTGACCGATAAACCGTTCACTCGGGGGACATGTGTTCACCAAGAAGTGACCAAAGGACAACCACGGGCACGCAATCAAATCGCCTGCGAGGGTGGTTTGTTGGGAAAGCGGCGGCTTACGGATCGAACTGCCGCCGAACGGATAGACGTTAGCAGCGGTGGAGCGCCGCGCACCGGGGTTGCGCGAAGCGGGCCGCACGGGCCGGAGCGCTGCCTAGCCTGCCGGGGCATGGAACTCCACCGCTTCCTCGACCAGGCCGGGGGCGTGCTCGCCCTGGTCTCGCTCACCGCGACCGTCGTCTGGGGGCTCGTCGCCGCCGACCGCCTGGCCCTCGGCCCGCGCGGCCGGCTGCTCGCCCAGGCCGTGCACCGGGCCCTCGCCGTCGGCGCGCTCGGCTTCCTCCTCGTGCACGTGGGCGTCAAGGTCGCCGAGGCGCACGCCTCCGCGACCGCCGCCCTGATCCCCTTCGTCTCCGGCACCGCCGGCCAGGCCGGGCTGATCGGGCTCGGCTCGCTCGCGGGCTATCTGCTGGTGCTCGCGGCGGCGACCGGCGCCCTGCGCAGCGCCTTCGCCGGGCGGGGGCGCGCGGCGCACCGCTGGCGGATGCTGCACGCGAGCGCGTACGGGGCGTGGTGCGCGGGGCTGCTGCACGGGTTGAACGCGGGGCGGGAGGCGGCGGGGTGGGTGACGGGGTGTTATGTGGGGTGTTTGGTGGGAGTGGCGGGGGCGCTCGCGCTTCGGCGTTTTGGGGCGGGGGCGCTGAGGTTCGCCGTACATCGTCGGCCGGTGGGGGCTCATGCGGCGGGGAGGAGGCCCCAGTCCCGCCCCTTCACCGTTTCCCAGGGGCTCCGCCCCCGGACCCCCGCTCCTCAAACGCCGGAGAGGCTGAGTGCGTCGTCCGGAAGGACTGAATTGTCGCCCCGGCGGTCCGCATGAACGGCCCACTCCCCGAGCTCCCCGACCTGCTCACCCTCGGGCTGCCCCGGCTCACCGCCGGGCTCGACGACGCCGCGCGGCTCGATCGCCGCGCTCATCTGGCCGTGCACGGGTCGATGCCCGCCCTCGGCCAGGACGAGCTGACGCGGCTGGCGGAGACCGTCGCGTTGCGCGGGCGGGGTGGGGCCGGGTTTCCGTTCGGGCGGAAGTTGCGGGCGGTGGGCGGGGCCGCGCGGCGGCGTGGGGTGCGGCCTGTGGTGGTGGTCAACGGGTGCGAGGGCGAACCCGCGTGCCGCAAGGACGCGGTACTGCTCCGGCGCGCCCCGCACCTCGTGCTGGACGGCGCGCTACTGGCCGCAGAGGCGCTCGGCGCGCGGACGCTCGTGGTCGGGGTGACGCGCGCGGGCACGGAGGCGTCCGTACGGGAGGCGCTCGGCGAGCGCGGCCTGTCCCACCGGCGCGGGCGGGCCGTACGCGCCCGGGTCGTACGCCTCCCCGAGCGCATGGTCTCCGGGGAGTCCTCCGCGCTGCTGCGCGCCGTGGGCGGCGGTCCCGCGCTCCCGCCCGGGCGGCGCGGGCACGCCACGACGGCCGGGCTGGGCGGCCTGCCGACGCTGCTGTCCAACGCCGAGACGTACGCCCAACTCGCCCTCGCCGCCCGGCTCGGCGCCCCCCGCTACTCCTCGACGGGCACCCCGGACGAGCCGGGGACCATCCTGCTCACCGTCTCCGGCGCGGTGCCATTCCCGCGCGTGGTCGAGGCTCCCGGCGGGGTGGCGCTGTCGTACGTCCTCGCCCAGTGCGGTGCCGGGGCCGCGCCCCAGGGCGTGCTGGTCGGGGGCTATCACGGCGGCTGGCTGGACGCGGCCGCCGCTGCCGGGACGGTGCTCTCCAGGGATGCCCTCGCCGCCCGCGGCGCGGCCCTGGGCGCGGGGGCGGTGCTGCCGCTGTCCGGCGACACCTGCCCGCTGGGCGAGGCGGTGCGGGTGGCCCACTGGCTGGCGGCCGAGTCGGCGGGGCAGTGCGGCCCGTGCCGGCTGGGCCTGCCGACGCTGGCCGGGGCCCTGGCGGATGTGGTGGCCGGGGGCGGCCGCGGGGCCCTGGAGGCCGTACGGGAGGCGGCGGGGGCCGTCCGGGGGCGGGGGGCGTGCGGGCACCCGGACGGGGCGGCGCGCTTCGCGCTGAGCGCGCTGGCGGCCTTCACGGACGATCTGGCCGCGCATGTCCTGGGCGGCGGCTGCGGGCGCCCCACGGCCGGGCTGCTGCCGCTGCCCGCCGCCGGGGGCGCGGAGCCGGGCGACGGGCCCGGGCAGCGGCTCGCGGTGGACTGGACGATGTGCGAGGGGCACGGGCTGTGCGCGGGACTGCTGCCCGAGCTCGTACGGATGGGCGCGGACGGCTTTCCGGCGCTCGCGGACGCCGGGGTGCCCGGACATCTGCGGGGGCGCGCACAGCGGGCCGTACGCCGCTGCCCCGCGCTGGCGCTACGACTCGACGGCACCTGACAAGGAACACGTGAGCATATGAGCGCATGAGCACATAAACGCCGAGAGGGCCGTCCTCGCGGACGACCCTCTCAACCACTGTGGAGCTAAGGAGAATTGAACTCCTGACCTCCTGCATGCCATGCAGGCGCTCTACCAACTGAGCTATAGCCCCTTGTTTTGTTTTCCGCCGGGGTTTTCCTCGCGGTCTCCCTGGCGACACGGATTACATTACACGGACCTCCCCCCCATCTGCCAAATCGGTTCATCGGGCGTCCCGCAACGCCCCGGTATGACCGATTTTCACGCGGTGACGAAGGAGTAGAACCGCTTGAGGGCGCAGTGCTCGTCGAGCAGTCGTCCGTAGATCGGCTCGCCCTCGAGCTCCCGGTAGGTCTCGATGGGGTCGCCTTTTATGATCAGCGCCCGCGCGCACTCCACACACCAGTACTGATATGCGGAGTTGAGCGGCTCCATGTCGCGGACGATCGGCGTCCCGCTGCCGCACCAGTCGCACTTCCGGCTGTGAGCACCCATGACCGCGCTCCTCCCCTCCCCCTCGGCCCCGCTCGCTCCCGGGTGTCCGATTCTGCCACGGGACCGCGCCGGAACAGCAACAATCCCGCCTCCCCGGGAGGGGAGACGGGATCGTCGTGAAGTGTGGAGCTAAGGAGAATTGAACTCCTGACCTCCTGCATGCCATGCAGGCGCTCTACCAACTGAGCTATAGCCCCGCTGTTCTCGGTTTCCCCGGTGGTTTCCCCCCGCGTTCCCCGCGAACAAGAAGAACTTTAGCCTGTGACCTGCCCGGATGTGAAATCGGGCCACCGCGGCCCCACGGCGGGCACCCAGGCCGCCGCTCAGTCGTCGTCGCCGAGCACCGGCTCGGGCAGCGTCCCGGCGTTGTGCTCCAGCAGCCGCCAGCCGCGCGCGCCCTCGCCCAGCACTGACCAGCAGCAGTTGGAGAGGCCGCCCAGCGACTCCCACGAGCGGGACTCCAGGCCCAGCAGCCGGCCGATGGTGGTGCGGATCGTGCCGCCGTGGCTGACCACGACGAGCGTGCCGCCGTCGGGGAGCTTGTCGGCGTGCGACAGCACCACCGGCGCCGCCCGGTCGGCGACCTCGGTCTCCAGCTCGCCGCCGCCGCGCCGCACGGGCTCGCCGCGCTTCCACGCCGCGTACTGCTCGCCGTAGCGCTCGGCGATCTCCTCGTGGGTCAGCCCCTGCCAGGCGCCCGCGTAGGTCTCCCGCAGCTCCGAGTGGTGGGTGACCGTGAGGCCCGTGACGGCCGCCAGCTCGGCCGCCGTGGTCCTGGCGCGGTCCAGGTCGGAGGAGACGATCACGTCGGGCCGCAGCGCGGCCAGCAGCCGGGCGGACCGGCGCGCCTGGGCGACACCGGTGCCGGTCAGCTCGATGTCCGTGGTGCCCTGGAAACGGCGCTCCACGTTCCACGCGGTCTGGCCGTGGCGCCACAGCACCAGCCGGCGGCCACGGCCGCCCGGGCGGCCGTTCAGCTCAGCTCTCCGTCCAGGTCGCCGCCGGCGGCCTGGTCCCGGCTGTGCTCCTCGGCCTTGCCACGGGTGGCGACGGCGTCGGCGGGCAGCTCGATCTCCGGGCAGTCCTTCCACAGCCGCTCCAGGGCGTAGAAGACACGCTCCTCGCTGTGCTGGACGTGCACGACGATGTCGACGTAGTCCAGGAGCACCCAGCGGGCGTCGCGGTCGCCCTCACGGCGCACCGGCTTGGCGCCGAGCTCCTTGAGCAGCCGCTCCTCGATCTCGTCGACGATCGACTTGACCTGGCGGTCGTTGGGGGCCGAGGCCAGCAGGAAGGCGTCGGTGATCGACAGTACGTCGCTGACGTCATAGGCGATGACATCGTGCGCGAGCTTGTCGGCGGCAGCCTGGGCGGCGGCCTGGATGAGCTCGATGGAGCGGTCCGTGGCGGTCACAAGCCATGCTTTCGTAAAGAGGGTCAGTACCTCTCAAGGGTCTCACGACCCACCGACGGCACTCCCGGCGTTTTTCCACGGCCCCGGCCCGGCCCCGGCCCTCGGCCTTCGGCCCTCAGCTCTTGTAGTCCTTGCCCAGGACCACGGCGACGTCCGCGTTGCCCGCCCCCGTGCCCTTGCGCACGGCCTTCTCCGGCAGGCCCAGAGTCCTGGCGACCTGCTTGGCCTCGGCCGCCCGGGCGTCGTCCGTGTAGGTCACCGAGGAGGCCGCCTCCGCCGTGCCCGAGGCGCCGCCGTCGACGTAGGTGTAGCCGCCGTTGACCAGCGTGACCTGCGCCGTTCCGGACGCGGCGGCGGAGCCTGTGGCGTTCTTCACGCTCACCCGGGGCGGCGCGCCCTTGGCGGTGGCGCGCACCGTACCGCCGAGGACGTCCTTGACCATGGTGTCGGCCGCCTGCCCGCCGAGCGCCCCGTCCGTCTTCACGGGCAGGACGGAGGTGGCGTACGAGCCCTCCTTGGCCTTCTCGGCGAGGTGCGCCAGGGAGGCGCCCAGCTGCTGGACGGAGAGCGAGGGGTCGGGGATCTGGGCCAGGGAGTCCACGGTCGTGGTGGCCGCCTGGGGGTCGGTGGACAGCTTCCGGAGCACCGCCTGCATGACCTGGCCGAACCGGGCCAGCTGCCGGCCCTGGTCCTCGCCGGTGGCCCGGTAGGTGGCGTAGCCGACCGCGGCCCGGCCGTTGAGGGTCTTCCCCTTGCCCTGCTCGACCAGCGGGCCGTCGCTCTGCTTGGCGCCGGGCACGGTCGCGTCCGTGTCGACCGTGATGCCGCCGACGAGCTCGACCAGGTTCTCCAGGTAGGGGGTGTCCAGCCGCCAGCTGCCCTTGATGTCCGCGCCGAGCAGGGTGTTCAGGGCGTCCCTGGTCGCCCCGGTGCCGGCGTCCTGGACGGCCTTGCCGAGCGTCGTGGCGGTGCCGCCCTCCTTGGTGGTGAGCCCCAGCGAGTTCGGCAGCAGGAGGGTGGTGGCCTTCTTGGTGGTCTCGTTGTCGACCAGCAGGGCGGTGGAGCTGTCGCCGCCCTGGGTCTGCCGCAGATGCACGACGATCACGTCCCGCTTCTGCGCGCCCGTCGCGGCGGCCGTGTTCTTCTTCTCCTCTCCTCCGGAGAGGAGGAACCAGCCGATGCCGCCGCCCAGTGCGAGCACGAGCACCACGGCGAGGGCGACGACGCGGTTGCGGCCCTTGCGCTTGCGCTCGTCGCGGCGCTCGGTGCGGCTCTCGCTGAACTTGAGCCAGTCGATGACGTCCTCGGAGCCCTCGTCCGGCTCCTCGATGAAGGAGAACTGCCCGGTCCGGTACGCCTCCGCCTCCGCGTCCGCCTCCGGCGCGGGACCGGGTCCGGAGTCGGCCGGGGGTACGGAGTCGGCCGCGGGCCGGGGCTCCGGGATGCGGCCGTCCGCCACCGCCCCCTCCGGGTCCCCGTCGCCGACAGGGCCCGTCTGCCGGGGGATCCACTCCTGCTGAGCCTGCTGCGCCTGCTGGGTCTGCGTCGCGTAGGAGTCGTACGCCGCCTGCGGCTGCTGGGGCTGTGCGGTGTACGGGTCGTAGCCGTACACCTGCTGCTGGATCGGCTGACCGTAGGCGTCGTACACGCGCTCAGGGGCGTCCGGCCGGTAGACCGGCTGTCCGTAGACGTCGTAGCCATAAACCTGCGCCTGCGCGTACGGGTCGTGCGCGTACGGGTCCTGTCGGTCGTTCACCAGTGCCCCTAAGTGGCCGGCGGGCCGGAGCCGGCCGTCGTGCGGTTCAGCCGTCGTGACGGTACAGCTTGCGCTTGTCGATGTAGCGCACCACACCGTCGGGCACGAGGTACCAGACGGGATCGCCCTGCGCCACGCGGGCGCGGCAGTCGGAGGAGGAGATGGCGAGGGCGGGGACCTCCACGAAGGAGACCCGGTCCTCGGGCAGCCCCGGGTTGGCCAGTATGTGGCCCGGCCGGGTGACGCCGATGAAGTGGGCCAGCGAGAAGAGCTCGTCGGTGTCCCGCCAGGTCAGGATCTGTGCCAGGGCGTCGGCGCCGGTGATGAAGAACAGGTCCGCGTTCTCGTTGAGCCGCCGCAGATCACGGAGGGTGTCCGTGGTGTAGGTGGGGCCACCGCGGTCGATGTCGATCCGGCTGACCGAGAACTGCGGGTTGGACGCGGTGGCGATCACCGTCATCAGATACCGGTCCTCGGCGGCGGACACCGCGCGGTGGCTCTTCTGCCACGGCTGCCCGGTCGGCACGAAGACCACCTCGTCGAGGTGGAACTGCGAGGCCACTTCGCTCGCGGCGACCAGGTGACCGTGGTGGATGGGATCGAACGTCCCGCCCATCACTCCGAGCCGCCGCTTCCCGGGCCCTGTCTGCTCTCCCATGCGTGCAGACCCTACTGGGCGCGTTTCCACGCCTGTTAGCCAGGGACCGCCGGGATCAGCGGTCGCGGTTGAATCGGGTGGTGATCCACAGCAGGAGCAGCAGGATGACGAGGGCGGCGCCGCCGGTCATGAAGGGGCTGATGCTCTCGTGGTTGTCCACGTGGTGCTCCTCGGCGGCGAGGGAGACCAGGGCGCTGTGGGCGGTGGCGATGTTCACGTCGGCAGAACCTATCCGGGAGGGATCGGGTTAACGGTTGGAGACTTCTGCCACATCGTATGCGGGCCCTTATGCGGAGCTCACGCCGACTCCACGTGCGGGGGTCGACGGGACCGGCGCCAGGGCGTCTCCGGGGCCGGCCGGCGGGTGCGCCGGTGGCTACTTGCGATAGCCCCGCAGCAGGAACCAGGCGACGAGGACGATGCCCACGATCCCGACGAGCAGGACGGTGCGCAGGAGGGCGCCGGGGCCCTGGTCGCCCTTGGAGACGGCGAGGACCTCGGTGAGTCCGGGGTGGGCGGCGAGAGTGGTGATGTCGGGCATGCCTCCACGGTAGCCATGTCGGTGGCACGGCCTAGGCTGGGGTCCGGAAAGCCCGGTGCGGACCGCGGCCGGCCGACGTCAGGGGGTCTCGATGAGCGACGACCAGGAGTACGTGCACGGGGGCCCGGAGCGGCTGCCCGGCCGTGAGCGCAAGCACTTCCCCGGTATCTCCTCGCGGGCCTACGAGCATCCGGCCGATCGTTCCGCCCTGGTGGCGCTGCGCAAGCTGAGCGGTTTCGACACGGTGTTCAAGGCGCTGAGCGGGCTGCTGCCGGAGCGCAGTCTGCGGCTGCTGTTCCTGTCGGACTCGGTGCGGGTGGGCGAGCGCCAGTTCCCCCGTCTGCACGCGATGCTGCTGGACGCCTGTGCCGTCCTGGACCTGCCGAAGGTCCCGCCGATGTACGTCGCGCAGGACCCCCGGCCCAACGCCATGTGCGTCGGCCTGGACGAGCCGATCATCGTGGTGACCACGGGCCTGGTGGAGCTGCTGGACGAGGAGGAGATGCGGGCGGCCGTGGGCCACGAGGTCGGCCACGCCCTCTCGGGGCACGCGGTGTACCGCACGATCCTGCTGTTCCTGACCGAGCTCGCGGTCAAGGTCGCCTGGATCCCGCTGGGCGGGGTGGCGGTGACGGCGATCGTGACGGCGCTGCGCGAGTGGTTCCGGAAGTCGGAGCTGTCGGCGGACCGGGCGGGGCTGCTGGCGGGCCAGGATCCCCGGGCGTCGATGCGCGGCCTGATGAAGGTCGCGGGCGGCAACCACCTCCACGAGATGAACGTGGACGCGTTCCTCGCCCAGGCCGAGGAGTACGAGCGCGGCGGCGATCTGCGCGACTCCGTCCTGAAGATCATGAACGTGCTGCCGCGCAGCCACCCCTTCACCACCGTGCGCGCGGCGGAGCTGAAGAAGTGGTCCGAGAGCCGCGACTACCAGCGGATCATGGACGGTCACTACGCGCGGCGCGAGGACGACAAGGACACCTCGGTGACCGACTCCTTCCGGGAGTCGGCGAACCACTACGCCGAGTCGGTGCGGGCGAGCAAGGACCCGCTGATGGGGCTGGTGCGGGACATCGCGGGCGGGGCGAGCGACCTGGGCGGCAAGCTGTTCGGGCGCGGGCCCGGTCCCAAGGGCGGAGGCCCCAAGGGCGGGCAGGAGCGGGACGACACCACGGACCGCTAGCGCCTCGGCCGCGGTCTAGTGCCTGGGCGGCGTCGGCTGGGCCGAGGGCGCCAGGGTGCCGCAGAGATCGGCCGTCGTGGTGCCCGTGGCGTAGGGGTCGGTGCCCGCCGGGCCCTCCGTCGCGGCCTTCTCCCCCGCGAACAGCGGGCGCAGGAAGGACGCGTCGTCGGCCGAGCAGGACTCCGGCCCGGCCTGCGTCTGGCTCTGCAGCACCTGGACGTGGTGTTCCTGGAGGTCGTCGCGGTCGAAGCGGAAGCGCATCGTGCGCCGTACGACGAACAGCGAGACGTCCGCCGCGCCCGCCTTGGCGGCCGGGCGGAGGGCGTAGACGAAGGTGTGGTCGGAGGAGACCTCCAGCGCGGCCGGTGACGCCTCCACGACCGTGAACGTGCCCTGGCTGCGGACGGTCCGGTCGGCGAGGGACACCTGGCCCGGGTCGAAGCGGATCAGCCAGCCGGTGGCCGCGTGCCGCCCGTCGTCGGTGGGGCGGCTGAAGCTGTGGTCGAACTGCTCCAGCTGGGAGGGGGCGAGCAGCAGCCGTACGGCCCGCTGGTTGCCGCCGACGAGCACGCCCGGGTCGAGCGCGGACTTGACCGTGTACTCCTTGGCCGTGGCGAGCGCGGCCATCACCAGGCTCTCGGAGAAATTCTGGGTGCGCCGTGCGGCCGGAAGGGTGACGCCCTCGACTCCGTCGCGCAGCCGTGCGGCCGGACCGTTGTCGAAGAGGTCCTTCGCGGCCGGGGCGCCGGGCACCGGGTCGCGGGGGGCGAGGGGGACGAGGGCGATCCGCAGTGCCTCGGCGGCGGGCGGCTTCGGCTCCTTGTACGGGTGGCGCAGCCCCATGTAGACGGCCGTGCCGAAGGCGAGGGCGATCAGTACGACCAGCAGCAGGACCTGCCGGGAGGCGCTGACGCGGGCCCAGGCGTGGCGAGTGCGGACGGCGGGGGCGTGGTCGTCCATCCGCTCGCGGGCGGAGAACTCCTGGAGGCGGGCAGCCCGGACGAACGATTCGTCGAACACGACGGATCGGTACTCCTCGTCGCCGCCTCCCTGGGGGCCTTCGGGCGTGCCCTCAGGGGGGTCTCCGGGCCCGTTCATATCTCAAGAGTAGGTCCGTGGCGGCTTCGGTAAACGCCCTGGTACACGACAAGTTCCGACGAAATTTCAAGGGGCCGGGCGGGGGACCCGAGCCTTGGCCAGGACTGCTGCGATCAGTCACCGGATGACAGAAAGCGACTTCCGGGCGACGGAAAATCACTTTCGGTGACCGATTCGGCCCGGGAATCAGGGCGTCAGCGGGAGGGCGGCACGGCGGAGGCCACCGGCGGTTCGGAGTCCGCCGAGACCGACGGCAGCGGCGCCCGCTGCTCCCCCACCGGGACGTCCACACCCGTGGTCGCGGGCGGCGGGGCGGGGCTCTGCCGGCCGCCCGAGGAGGCGCCCCGGTAGACGGCGGTGAAGGCGAGGGCGATCACGCCTATGCCCATGACGACGGCGAGCACCCAGGCCACCGGGCGGTGCCAGCGGGCGTGCCCCCGGTAGGGCCCGCGCGCGATGCCGTAGCGCCCGTAGGGGCCGTAGGCCTCGTCCGGGTCGAGGTCCCGGGCGAGGCCCCGCGGCCCGTCCAGCCGGCCGTGGCGCCCGGCCGGGCCGCCGCGCGCGTCGTAGGGGTCGTACGGATCGTCGTCGGCGGGGCCGCCCCCGGCCCGGGAGCGCGCGGCGTCGGCCTCGGCGCGGGCCCGGTCGGCGGCGAGCATCCGCTCGACCGCGGAGGGTTCGTGGATCGTCGCGGACCGCACGAAATCCTCGTCGAAGACCGTGGAGGCGAACGGGTCGTCCGCACCCCCACGGCGGTGGCTGTCGGGCTCCTCGCCGTCCGGGAACGGCTTGCCCCCCACGTCGTCCGGCACCCGTCCAGCGTAGACCCGAACCGGTCAATCCGCGCGGCCGGTACGGGAATTCGGCCCACGAGGGGCCGTCCGCCGCACCGGCCGCCGGGCGCGGCTAGCGCACGTGGCCGTCGCCCGTGACGATGTACTTCGTCGACGTCAGCTCGGGCAGCCCCATCGGGCCGCGCGCGTGGAGCTTCTGCGTGGAGATCCCGATCTCGGCACCGAAACCGAACTGGCTTCCGTCGGTGAACCGGGTCGAGGCGTTGACCGCGACCGTGGTGGAGTCCACCAGCTGGGTGAAGCGGCGGGCCGCGGCCTGGGAAGTGGTGACGATCGCCTCGGTGTGCCCGGAGGTCCACAGCCGGATGTGGCGCACGGCCGCGTCCAGGTCGTCCACCACGGCGGCGGCGATGTCGTACGAGAGGTACTCGGTCTCCCAGTCCTCGGCCGTCGCGGGCACGACCGTGGCCGGGGAGCCCTCCGCCAGCTCCAGCACCCGCTCGTCGCCGTGGACGGTCACGCCCGCCGCCGCCAGCGCCTCCAGGGCGCGCGGCAGGAAGCGCTCGGCGATGTCCCGGTGCACCAGCAGGGTCTCGGCGGCGTTGCAGACGCTGACGCGGCTGGCCTTGGAGTTGATGAGGATGTCCACGGCCATGTCCAGGTCGGCCTCGGCGTCGACGTACACATGGCAGTTGCCCGTGCCCGTCTCGATCACCGGGACGGTCGACTCCGCCACGACCGTACGGATCAGGGAGGCGCCGCCGCGCGGGATGAGCACGTCGACCATGCCCCGGGCGCGCATCAACTCCCGTACGGATTCCCGGCTCTCGCCCGGCACCAGCTGCACCGCGTCGGCCGGCAGCCCGGCGCCGCCCACGGCGTCGCGGATCACCCGCACGAGGGCGGTGTTGGAGGCGTACGCGGAGGACGAGCCGCGCAGCAGCACGGCGTTGCCGGACTTCAGGCACAGGGCGGCGGCGTCGACCGTCACATTCGGCCGGGCCTCGTAGATGATGCCGACGACGCCGAGCGGCACCCGCACCTGACGCAGGTCGATGCCGTTGGGCAGCGTGGAGCCGCGCACCACCTCACCCACCGGGTCGGGCAGCGCCACCACGTCGCGGACGTCCTTGGCGATGGCCCGCACCCGCTCGGGGGTGAGGGTGAGCCGGTCGACCACGCTCTCGCTCGTACCGGCGGCCCGGGCCTTCTCGACGTCCTCGGCGTTGGCCTCGACGATCTCGCGGGTACGGACCTCCAGCGCGTCGGCGATCGCCAGCAGCGCCTCGTCCTTCACCGAGCGCGGCAGTGGCGCGAGCTCGGCGGCCGCGGCACGGGCACGGTAGGCGGCTCGCAGCACCGGGGACTGCGGCATGGGGTCGGCGAGGGGGGAGGGGAAAACGCTGCTCATGGCCGCAGCCTAACTCCGGGCGGGCCGCGACCACCCGGAATTCCACACTCCGGGACGGCCGCGACCACGCGGACCCCTGGAGGATCAGCGGCGATCAGCGGCGATCAGTTGCGCCGGCGGCGGTCAGAAGGGGTGCACCCCGACCGGGGTGGCCGGCAGCGGGCCGTAGCCCTCGGCGATCCGCTGGTGATACGTCTCACGGTCGATGACCTCCAGGCCGACGATCTCCCACGGCGGCAGCCGGGCCGTGGAACGGTGCTCGCCCCACAGCCGCAGCGCCACGGCCGCCGCGTCGTGGAGGTCACGCGCCTCCTCCCAGTAGCGGATCTCGGCGTGGTCGTTGGCGTAGCGGCTGGTCAGCAGGAACGGGTGGTCGTGGGCGAGCTGCTCCAGCGCCCGCCGGACCTCCCCCAGCGGCGCCTCGGCACCCGAGACGCTGAGGGTGATGTGCCACAGCCGCGAGGCCGCGCCGCCGCCGGCGCCCTCGGCCCTCTCCCCCGTCCACTCCCCCGTCCACTCGTCCGTCCCGGCCGTCCCGACGCTGGTCAGTGTCCGCCCAGCCGTCCCTCGGGGCAGCGCCCCCGGGCGCCCTCGTCTCACCGGCGGCCTCCTGTTGCTCGCCGCTCCGCGCGCGTGCGGCGGAGCCGTGTGGTGCCGTGGGTCCGCCCGTCGACGACGGCCCCGTGTATCAAAGTTGACCAGTCGGCGGGCGGCCGCGTGACGGTTTTGCGGAAAGGGTCAATGGAAAGGCTGGACTTACCGGGACCCTCTCTTCGGCCGCTAACGCCCGTCAGTGACACGGCATTCGCGACCGGAACCGCGACGCTCAGGCGCGCAGCACGACCAGGTCGTCGCGGTGCACGACCTCGCGCTCGTAGCCCGGGCCCAGCTCGCGCGCCAGGTCGCGGGTGGAGCGGCCCAGCAGCTGGGGGATCTCCCCGGCGTCATAGGTCACCAGCCCGCGCGCCACGGCCCGGCCCGCCGGGTCCCGCAGCTCGACCGGATCGCCCGCGCTGAACTCGCCCTCGACCGCCGCGATGCCCGCCGGCAGCAACGAGCCGGTGCCCTTGACGACAGCCCGCACGGCCCCCTCGTCCAGGGTCAGCGCGCCCTGCGGCGTGGAGGCGTGCGCGAGCCACAGCAGCCGGTCGGCGGAGCGGCGGCCGGTGCGGTGGAAGTACGTGCCCGTGGAACGCCCGCGCAGCGCGTCGGCGGCCTGGCTGGCGGAGGTGAGGACCACGGGGATGCCGGCCGCGGCGGCGATCCGGGCGGCCTCGACCTTGGTGACCATGCCACCGGTGCCCACGCCGGCCTTGCCCGCGCTTCCGATGGAGATCCCCTCCAGGTCCTTCTCGCCGGTGACCTCGGCGATCCGGGAGGTACCCGGGATGCTGGGGTCGCCGTCGTACAGGCCGTCGACGTCCGAGAGCAGGATGAGCAGATCGGCCCGGACCAGATGCGCGACGAGCGCCGCCAGCCGGTCGTTGTCACCGAAGCGGATCTCGTCCGTGGCGACGGTGTCGTTCTCGTTGACGACGGGCACCGCGCCCATGGCCAGCAGCTGGTCCAGGGTCCGGCGGGCGTTGCGGTAGTGCGCCCGGCGGCTGGTGTCGTCCGTGGTCAGCAGCACCTGGCCGACCCGGCGGCCGTAGCGGGCGAAGGAGGCCGTGTAGCGGGCGACCAGCAGCCCCTGGCCGACGCTGGCCGCGGCCTGCTGCCGGGCCAGGTCGCGGGGGCGCTTGGGAAGGCCCAGCGGGGCCAGGCCGGCGGCGATGGCACCGGAGGAGACGAGGACTATCTCCTTCTCCCCCGCACCCCGCGCGGCCAGAGTCTTGGCCAGAGCGTCAACGAGCGCGTCAACCCGGTCCGCGTCCAGCCCCCCACCCGCGGTGGTGAGTGAGGAGGACCCCACCTTGACCACGATCCTGCGGGCCGCGACGACCTCCCGCCGGGCCTCCTCCGGCTGCTCTGCCCCAGTCAACGTACGTACACCCCTGTGATCCTCGATGCCCCGCCGGTCGGCGGCCTGTTCCGGACCCGCAAATCTACCGTCTGACGATTGCGTCCGTTCGCAGGCGTTTTGGGCCGATCGGCCGGATGGAAGATTGCCCACCGGCCTGCCACCGTCATACGGTCTGTCACCGACCGTTCACCCCGCGCTGCTCACCGGAGAGCACAGACGGTCCCTCCCCCACGCACTTCTGCCAGGAGCCTTCCCGTGCCTTCTGCCGGAACAGCCTCCCGCCGGGCGGCACAGCTCGCGGCGCTGCTCTCGATGCTGGCCCTCTTCGTCGCCCAGCTCGTCGGCGCCCTCCTGCCGGACGTCCCGCTGCTGATCTCCTCCTCGGCGGCCGCCCTCGGGCTCGATCTCGTCCTCCAGCACCGCGACCCGGGGCTGGTCGCCGTGCTCGGCAAGATCCGCTTCGATGTCATGGTCCGGCAGCTGCAACGCGACATACTGATCCTGCTCGGCCTGACGCGCCTGGGCGGCGACGACGCGCCCCGCGACTACGCCCCCGTGGTCGCCGGACTGGTCCTCTTCTACGGCGCCCACCTGGCCTGCCAGGTCACCGCGATCCTCGTCCGCCGCAGCCGCACCCTGCCCTTCCTCACCCGGAACATCGACACCACCGGGCTGCGGCTGACCACCGCGCCGCCACGGCTGCTGGCCCGTCAGCACGGCCGCCGGCTGCTGCGCTTCGCCGTCCCGGCCACGGCCGGGATGCTGACGGCCGCCGCCACCGGCGAGGAGTTCTGGGCCGCGGCCGGCGTCAGCGCCTCGCTCGCCCTCGCCCTCGGCGGCGCGGCGTACCTGGCGGGCTGGCTGCGCCCGGGGAACCGGCCGGTCGACGAGGCGCGGGCGCTGGAGTGGCTGGACCGCTGGCTGGCCGACTACCGCCCCAGCGTCGGCATGTACTTCTCCGGCGGGACGACCTCGGCGTACCAGGCGAACATGTGGCTCTCCACCCTGGGCGCACTGGACGGCAATCCGCTGATCGTGCTGCGCGAGCGGTTCATGATGCAGAAGATCGAGGCCACCGACGTGCCCGTGCTCTGCATCCCCAAGGTCGTGCATCTGATGGCCCTGGAGAAGTCCTCGCTGAAGATGATGCTGCACCCGGCCAACTCCGGTAAGACCTCGCAGGTGCTGCGCATGCCGTCCATCAAGCACGCCTTCGTCAACCACGGCGAGAGCGACAAGCTCTCCAGCTGCAATCCCTACGCGAAGGCCTACGACGAGGTCTGGGTCGCGGGCCCCGCCGCCCGGGAACGCTACCGGCTCGCCGACATCGGCGTGGAGGACAAGGACATCGTCGAGGTGGGCCGCCCGCAGCTGGCGCCGATCGAACCCGCCGCCTGCGGCACGCCCGCCGGGCCGTACCTGACCGTGCTCTACGCCCCCACCTGGGAGGGCTGGGACGGCAATCCCGGCAACACGTCGGTCATTCTCGCCGGGGAGAACATCGTGCGCGCCCTGCTCGCCGACCCCGGTGTGCGCCTGCTGTACAAGCCGCACCCCATGACGGGCTCCGTCGACCCGCGCGCGGGCCGCGCCGACCAGCGCATCCAGGCGCTGATCCGCCAGGCCGCGGCCGAACGGTCCGGCGCCTGCCCGGGGCCGGAGGCGGCCGCCCGACTCGCCCGTCGTACGGCCGAGTTGGACCGGCTCACCACCTGCGCCTTCCACGACAGCGCGGATGAGATCGAGCGCATGCTGCTCCAGGGCACGCCGGACAAGGGCCGCGCCGAGACCGTCGAGGCCGCCGCGGCCGCCTGGGAGGAGGCGTACTGGGCGTCGCTGCCGGAGTGGGAACACCAGGTCGTCACCGACGCCCGTCCCTCGCTCTTCGGCTGCTTCAACCGCTCCGATCTACTGATCAGCGATGTCTCCAGCGTCGTCTCCGACTACCTGATCAGCGAGAAGCCGTATGCGGTCGCGAATACGAGCGGGCTGACGGAGGAGGAGTTCCGGGCGGCCTTCCCCACCGTCGGGGCGGCCACGATCCTCACCCCCGGCGCCGAGGGCGTCCCCGCGCTCCTCGCGGCCGTCCGCGACCCCGCCCTCGACCGCCTGGCGGCGGCACGCGCGGAGCTGAAGGTCCGGCTGCTCGGCCCGGCCGACCCGCCCTCGATCGTCCGCTTCAACGCGGCGGCGCTGGCGCTGGCCGCGAAGTCGGACGAGCGCCGGGCCCGGATGGAGGCCCGCACCTCGGAGATCCCGGCCCCCCGTCTCGCCACCGCGGAGGGGGCTGACGCCGCCAGGGGTGGCTGAGGTTCTTTCCCGGGGCTCCGCCCCGGACCCCGCTCCTCAAACGCCGGAGGGGCTGCATTCGCAGCCCCTCCGGCGTTTGAGAACAAGATTTAAGCGAACGGGTCGAAGCCCTTGTACTCCTCGTCCGCCTCGTCGTGCTCCGCCTGCCGGTCGCGGCGGCGCTGCGCGGCCGGGCGCGGGGCCTCGAAGCGGTGGTCCTCACCGCGGCGGCCCAGCATCTCGGCGCCGGAGGCCATCGTGGGCTCCCAGTCGAAGACGACCGCGTTCTCCTCGGGACCGATGGCCACGCCGTCGCCCGCCCGGGCACCGGACTTCATCAGCGTCTCCTCGACACCGAGGCGGTTGAGGCGGTCGGCCAGGTAGCCCACGGCCTCGTCGTTGCTGAAGTCGGTCTGGCGCACCCAGCGCTCCGGCTTCTCGCCGCGCACGCGGAAGAGGCCGTCCTCCTCCTGGGTGACCGTGAAGCCCGCGTCGTCGACGGCCTTCGGGCGGATGACGACTCGGGTCGCCTCCTCCTTCGGCTTCGCGGCACGCGACTTCGCCACGATGTCGGCCAGCGCGAAGGAGAGCTCCTTCAGGCCCAGGCGGGACACGGCCGAGACCTCGAAGACGCGGAAGCCGCGGGACTCCAGCTCGGGGCGGACCATCTCGGCGAGGTCCTGGCCGTCCGGGATGTCGACCTTGTTGAGGACGACGAGGCGCGGCCGGTTCTCGAGGCCGCCGTACTCCTTGAGCTCGGCCTCGATGGCGTCGAGGTCGCTCAGCGGGTCGCGCTCGGACTCCAGCGTCGCGGTGTCGAGGATGTGCACCAGCACCGTGCAGCGCTCGACGTGGCGCAGGAACTCCAGGCCCAGGCCCTTGCCCTGGCTGGCACCGGGGATCAGGCCGGGGACGTCGGCGATGGTGTAGACGGTCGCGCCGGCGGTGACCACGCCCAGGTTGGGCACGAGGGTGGTGAAGGGGTAGTCCGCGATCTTCGGCTTGGCCGCGGAGAGCACCGAGATCAGCGAGGACTTGCCCGCGCTCGGGTAGCCGACCAGGGCCACGTCGGCGACGGTCTTCAGCTCCAGGACGATGTCCTGGGCGTCGCCCGGCACGCCCAGCAGCGCGAAGCCCGGGGCCTTGCGGCGGGCCGAGGCCAGCGCGGCGTTGCCGAGGCCGCCGCGGCCGCCCTGGGCGGCGATGTAGGTGGTGCCCTCGCCGACGAGGTCCGCGAGGACGTTGCCCTGCTTGTCGAGGACGACCGTGCCGTCCGGGACCGGCAGGACCAGGTCCGTGCCGTCCTTGCCGGAGCGGTTGCCGCCCTCGCCGGGCTTGCCGTTGGTGGCCTTGCGGTGCGGGCTGTGGTGGTAGTCCAGAAGCGTGGTGACGGACTGGTCGACGACCAGCGTCACATCGCCGCCACGGCCACCGTTGCCACCGTCGGGGCCACCGAGGGGCTTGAACTTCTCGCGATGCACGGAGGCGCAGCCGTGGCCTCCGTTACCCGCGGCGACATGCAGCTCGACGCGGTCCACGAAGGTGGTCATAGCGGGTGCCTCCAGATACGCAGAAAGTGCGGGAATGTCTCTGTTGTAACGCGACAAGGGCGGACCCGCTTCCCCGCAGGGAAGCGAGGTCCGCCCTCGCTCATCGCTCTACGGCGTACTGATCAGATGTGATCAGACGGCCGGGACGATGTTGACGACCTTGCGGCCGCGGTGGGTGCCGAACTGCACCGCACCGGCGTTCAGCGCGAACAGGGTGTCGTCGCCACCGCGACCGACACCGGCGCCCGGGTGGAAGTGGGTGCCGCGCTGGCGGACCAGGATCTCACCGGCGCTGACGACCTGACCGCCGAAGCGCTTCACGCCGAGCCGCTGAGCATTGGAGTCGCGACCGTTCCGAGTGGACGATGCGCCCTTCTTGTGTGCCATGTGTTCTCAGTCCCTTACTTCGCCGGGGCGTCGATGCCGGTGATCTTCAGCGCGGTGTGCAGCTGGCGGTGGCCGATGCGCTTCTTGTAACCGGTCTTGTTCTTGTACTTCTGGATCCGGATCTTGTCGCCCTTGTGGTGGTCGACAACCTCGGCCTGGACCTTCACGCCGGCCAGGACCCACGGGTCGCTGGTGACAGCGTCACCATCGACGACCAGCAGCGTGGAGAGCTCGACGGTGTCGCCGACCTTGCTGGTGGAAATACGGTCAACCTCGATGACGTCGCCGACAGCAACCTTCTGCTGACGACCGCCGGTGCGCACGATCGCGTACACGCGGAACTCTCTCTCGCTAGGAACGGGACCTCTGATGCCAGCCGTTCGCACGGGCGCGGCCCGTGACTGTCCCGGAGGACGAGCGGCCTCCCACGGCAGAGCCGGGGGGTGTTTGCTCAGGGGTTTGGCGTCGTACAGGTTTGCACAGACGCCGACGGTCAAGGTTACGGGGCCTTGACCAGGGGGTCAAACCGACCCCCTCGCCGGGGCGGGCCCGTTCAGGGGCCCGCCCCGGCGAGGGCGGTGACTCAGTCCTCCGCGGCGGGCTCGGCCGCCACGGCCTTCTTCGCCGTCCGCTTGGCGGGCGCCTTCTTGACGGCCGTCTTGGTGGCCGCCTTCTTCGCCGTCGCCTTCTTGGCGGTGGTGGTCTTCTTCGCCGCCGCCTTCTTGGCCGTGGTCGCCTTCTTCGCCGGCGCCTTCTTGGCGGCCGTCTTACGGGCCGTCTTCTTGGCGGGGGCGGCCTCGGGCTCCGCGTCGGCCATCACCTCGACGTCGGCCTCGGCCATCACCACGGGCTCCTCGGCCGGCCGGGCCTCGGGCTCCGGCGCGGCGACGACGACCACAGCGGACTCCTCGGTCCCGGCGGGCGAACCCGCCGGAGCGGACGCCTTACGGGTGGCACGACGGCGCGGACGGGCCGGGGCGGCCTCCTCCGCCACCGGCGCGGCGGCCTCGGCCACGACCTCGGGCTCGGGCTCGACGACCGGCGCGGGGGCCGCCTCGGGCTCGGGCCGCAGGGCGGGCTCGGCCGGGGCGGCCTTGACCACCACGACCTCCGGCTCGGCCTGCGCCTCCGGCCGCGGCGCGGACGCCTTGCGGGTCGCCCGGCGACGCGTACGGCCACCGCGGCTACGGGCGGCCGCCTCGGCCTCGGCAGGGCTGCCGAACCACTCGTCCTCACCGCCGACCGTGGGCACCAGATCCGCCTCGGCCACCGTCACCGGCTCCAGCTCGGGCTCCTCGGCGGGAGCCTCGGCGACGGCCGGCGCGGCCTCGACGACCGGCTCGGCCGCGGCCTTGCCCTTCTTCTTGCCGCGCTTGCCGCCGACGGCGCCGCCGCCACCGCCGCCCACGGAGGTGGGCTGCTCCATGTGGACGATCACACCGCGGCCGTTGCAGTGGACGCAGGACTCGGAGAAGGACTCCAGCAGGCCCTGGCCCACCCGCTTGCGGGTCATCTGGACCAGGCCCAGCGACGTCACCTCGGCGACCTGGTGCTTCGTACGGTCCCGGCCCAGGCACTCCAGCAGGCGCCGCAGCACCAGGTCCCGGTTGGACTCCAGCACCATGTCGATGAAGTCGATCACGATGATGCCGCCGAGGTCGCGCAGCCGCAGCTGGCGCACGATCTCCTCGGCCGCCTCCAGGTTGTTCCTGGTGACCGTCTCCTCGAGGTTGCCGCCCTGACCGGTGAACTTGCCGGTGTTGACGTCGATGACGACCATCGCCTCGGTCCGGTCGATCACCAGCGAGCCACCGCTGGGCAGCCAGACCTTGCGGTCCAGCGCCTTCGAAAGCTGCTCGTCGATCCGGTACGTGGCGAAGACGTCGACCTCCGACGTCCACTTCTGGAGCCGGTCCGCCAGGTCGGGAGCGACGTGCGAGACATAGCCGTGGATGGTCTGCCACGCCTCGTCACCGCTCACGATGACCTTGGAGAAGTCCTCGTTGAAGATGTCGCGGACGACCCGGACGGTCATGTCCGGCTCGCCGTACAGCAGGCTCGGCGCGCTCGTCGAGATCTGCTTGGACTTCTTCTTGATGTCCTCCCACTGCGCCTGGAGGCGCTCCACGTCACGGCGCAGCTCGTCCTCGCTCGCGCCCTCGGCGGCGGTGCGCACGATGACGCCCGCGTCCTCGGGGACGATCTTCTTGAGGATCTGCTTCAGACGCGCGCGCTCGGTGTCGGGCAGCTTGCGGCTGATGCCGGTCATCGAGCCCTCGGGCACATAGACCAGGTAGCGGCCGGGCAGGGAGACCTGGCTGGTCAGCCGGGCGCCCTTGTGGCCGATCGGGTCCTTGGTGACCTGGACGAGCACGGACTGGCCGGACTTCAGCGCGGTCTCGATGCGGCGCGGGCCGTTGCCCATGCCGAGCGCCTCGAAGTTGACCTCGCCGGCGTACAGGACGGCGTTGCGGCCCTTGCCGATGTCGACGAACGCGGCCTCCATCGACGGCAGCACGTTCTGGACCTTGCCCAGGTAGACGTTGCCGACGTAGCTGGTGGCCTGCTCCTTGTTGACGAAGTGCTCGACGAGGATGTTGTCCTCGAGCACACCGATCTGCGTGCGGTCGCCGTGCTGACGCACGACCATCACCCGCTCGACGGCCTCGCGGCGGGCCAGGAACTCGGCCTCGGTGATGATCGGCACCCGGCGGCGGCCCTGCTCGCGGCCCTCACGGCGGCGCTGCTTCTTCGCCTCCATACGGGTCGAGCCCTTGATGGACTGGACCTCGTCGAAGCCCGTGCCGCCCTCGGTGCGGGAGGCGCGCTCGCGCGGCTCGCGGACCTTGACGACCGTGCGCTCCGGCTCGTCGGTGCCCGGCTCCTCCAGGGCCTCACCGCTGCGACGACGGCGGCGGCGACGGCGACGGCTGCCGGCGGACGAGTAGGCCTCCTCGGACTCCTCGTCCTCGACCTCCTCCTCGGCCTGCTCCTCCAGAGCCTCGGGCTCCTCCTCGGCGCCCTCGGTCTCGGCGGCCTCGCCACGACGGCGACGGCGGCCACCGCGACGACGACGGCGCGACGGGCGCTCGCCCAGCTCCTCGTCCTCGGCGACGGCCTCCTCGGCCTGCTCCTCCAGGGCCTCGGGCTCCTCCTCGACCGCCGGGGCGGCCTGGGCGACCGGCTCGGCGGGCTCGCCACGACGGCGACGGCGACGACGGCCGCGCTCCTCGACGACGGGCTCGACGGCTGCCGCCTCCTCCTCCGGCTGCTCGACGACGGCCTCGGCCGCAGCGGCGGCGGCAGCGGTCTCCGGCGTCTGGAACATCGGCTCGGCGAAGACCGGCGCCTGGAAGACGGCCGTCGGCGGACGGACGGCGCGGCGGCGACGGCCGCCCTCGGGGGCCTGCTCGACCGGCGCGGCCTCGGGGGCGACACGACGGCGCGAACGGGCGGGGCGCGCCTCGGCGGCGGCCTCGGGCTCCTCGGCGGGCCGCTCGGCGGCACCGGCGGCGCGCGTGGCACGGCGACGCGTACGGGCCGGACGGGCCGGGGCCTCCTCGGCGACGGGCTCGGCGGCGGCCTCCAGGGCCTCCTCCGCCTCCTCCTCTGCCTCGGGGGCCTCGACGACGACCTCGGCGGCCTTCGGGGCACCCGCCGGGGCAGTCGCCTTACGGGTGGCACGACGACGCGAACGAGCAGGGCGCGCCTCGGCGGCCTCGGGCTCCTCGGCCTCGGTCACGGCCTCCACGGCGGCGGGCACGACGGGCTCGGCCTCGACGACCTCGGCGGCCTGCGGCGCACCGGCCGGAGCGGACGCACGACGCGTGGCACGACGACGGGCACGAGCGGGCGCGGCTGCCGGAGCCTCCTCGACCTCAGCCTCGACCTCGGTCACGGCCTCCACAGCAGCGGGCACGACGGCCTCGGCCTCGACGACCTCAGCTGCCTGCGGCGCACCCGCCGGAGCGGACGCACGACGCGTGGCACGACGACGGGCACGAGCGGGCGCGGCTGCCGGAGCCTCCTCGACCTCAGCCTCAGCCTCGATCACGGCCTCCACAGCAGCAGGAACGACAGGCTCGGCCTCGACGACCTCAGCTGCCTGCGGCGCACCCGCCGGGGCGGTCGCCTTACGGGTGGCGCGGCGGCGCGAACGAGCGGGGGCGGCGGCAGGGGCCTCCTCGGCCGCAGCGGCGGCGGGCGCCTCCTCGACGACCGGCTCAGCGGCGGCGGCCTCGGCGGCCTGCGGCGCACCGGCCGGAGCCGTCGCCTTACGCGTGGCACGGCGGCGGGTACGGGCGGGCGCGGCGGCAGGGGCCTCCTCGGCCGGAGCCGCGACAGCCTCGGCGGGCGCGGCCTCGACGGCCGGCTCGACGGCGGCCTGCGGCGCACCGGCCGGGGCGGTCGCCTTACGGGTGGCGCGACGGCGGGTACGGGCGGGAGCGGCGGCCGGAGTCTCCTCGGCCTCGGCCGCAGCGGCGGCGGGCGCCTCCTCGGCGACCGGCTCGGCAGCGCCCTCGGGCGCGCCGGCCGGAGCCGTCGCCGTGCGCGTCGCGCGGCGGCGGGTACGGGCGGGCG